>JACCZZ010000327.1 GCA_013695715.1 Chitinophagales bacterium
GGGCTGCTTGCCTTGATGTTGGCGGAACGATGTGAATGTGGAATAGAATCAGTTGAAATAGATATGCCAAGCTATTTCCAGGCTAAATCAAACTGCGAACAAAGTGAATGGAGCAATCGTCTTCATGTAATTCATTCAGACATAAGAACCTTTTTCTCCGAAAAGAAATATGATGTGATTATTTGTAATCCACCCTTCTTTGAACATCATTTAAGATCACCTTACGAAGCGAAGAATAAAGCGAAGCATGCAGATAATCTGCCGCTTGAAACACTTATAAAAGTTGTTAAGAATTTTCTGCGTCAGCATGGAATATTTTCCGTGCTGCTGCCAACATCGCAATTAAAGCGATTAGCAGCATCTGCACACGAGTATGGGCTATACCTTCAACAGGAGGTCACTATACGTGCTAATCCTTATAAACAATTCACCCGTGCTATATATATTTTTTATGCAATTCAAAAGGGTCATCATACATCTTCAACTCTTACAATACAAGATGAGGCAGGAAATTATACTCATGATTTCTTACAACTGATGCGGCCTTATTATCTGCATCTTTAGAACTATATTATAGTAAAATCAGCTGAACATGCCTTAGAGTTAAATGGAAACATCGTCACAGCATGTTTATGCCCTTTCAGAGGGAGTCACCCTGAGCTCTGTCGAAGGGTTGAGCGGAGCAACCTTAGATGAATTTATTATTATCAATTAAAACTATTCTGATATAGTCTCTTAAAAAATCTTCGAAATAAATTTTGTTGTCCATTATTTACTACAACACCTTGGATAAATGTTAGGTATTAGTTCCGGAGGCAGGTAGTCAATCGGCTATATTTGTCTCTGCCTAAAAATAATTTTTTTAGGCCCACGTTGTTAAGCCGACTTTTACTATGAGCCTTTTATTGCAGATTACACAAACTGCCGTCGATACGATGGCAGATTCATCACTCACTTTCCCAAATGCCCAGCCAGTTCCAGTACAATTAAGTGTTCTTGACCTGATCATGAAAGGAGGATGGATCATGGTTCCTCTTGCGATTCTGTCCGTGATCGCTGTGTTCTTTGCTATTGAGCGATTTCTGGTTATTCGCCGCGCCTCCCGCATTGATCAAAACTTCATGTCAAACATCCGTGATTATTTACTGAATGGAAAAATGGAACCTGCTGTAATGCTATGCCGAAATACAAATACCCCCATTGCACGCTTACTTGGTAAAGGGATAAAACGGATTGGGAAACCTATTAAAGAGGTGGAATCGGCAGTGGAAAGTGAGGGAAGGCTTGAAATTTACAAGCTTGATCGTAACATGAATTACCTCGCGATTATAGCCGCCATTGCTCCCATGATGGGGTTTGTAGGGACTATTGCCGGCGTAATTAAAATCTTCTACAATATCTCCGTTGAAAAAGTGATCAGCATCGATGTAATTGCAGGTGGCTTATATGAGAAGATGATTACTTCGGCTGCGGGATTGCTTATTGGCATTATGGCTTACATCTGCTTCAACCTGTTAAACAACATGATTGACCGTGTGTCGTACATGCTCGAAGCCAATGCAGTTGATTTCATTGATCTGATACAAGAGCCAACCGCATGAGGTTCAGAAGAAATACCAGAATGAAGGCGGAGGTAGCTACCACTGCTATGAACGACATCATGTTTATGCTCTTGCTGTTTTTCCTCATCATATCTACGATGATAAATCCATCAGTAATCAAGCTTACGCTGCCAAAAGCCAATAACAGCGAGCAAACTGTTGCAAAGAAAATGGTTACTCTATCTGTTGACCACAATTTGAATTATGCAGTTGATGATAAGCCTGTAGCATATCCTGATCTGCAAGGGGTGCTGGCGCAAAAGCTGGCGTCGATGAATGAGCCCACTATAGTTTTACGGGTTGATAATTTACTTACCGTGCAGGATGTTGTAGATGTAATTGATATAGGCACAAAACTGAAGGCTAAAATGGTGCTGGCAACAGATAAAAAAAGATAATTACGGATTGATTTTTTATATAGGCAAAAATCATGAAGCTATTTTTAGTAAAAAATGAATACGATTAATTCTTCTAATTTTTTGAAGCACGAGGTGGACATAAATCCGTCTTTCGATTCAGAAAATCTGCGTAATGATAGAAAAAGCAAACTGAATAGCCTTTTAATCACCCTTGCTATTCATGGATCGCTTTTATTGATCCTATACTTTTTCTTCGCTCTTAATCCTCCCTTTCCGCCCTTATCAGATCAGGGGGTTTTTTTAAACATTGGTCTTGCTGAAGAAGGCATGGGAGATGTGCAGCCGATGGGTTCTGCTGAAGAATTGATGGCCCCTGTTCCGGATGCCGGAAATCCTGCGCCACCACAAAAAGCCAATGATGTGGTGACACAGGAAACGGAAGAGGATGTTCCTGTAATTCAAAAGGAGATTCCTAAAAAAGCAGTAACAACCTCTCCAGTCTCAACCAACAAACCTACCAACACTCCGCCTGCTCCGGCGCCTAAGAAGCCCCAGCCCAAAGCATTATATCCTGGAGGCACCGCCAACACGAGCACAAGTGAAGGAACGGGCACTAAGGCTGGCGACCAGGGCAAACCTAATGGCAGTCCTTTTGGTGATTCGTATGAAGGCAATCCAGGAATGGGCGGCCCGGGTTTGGGCGGCAGCGGCAATGGAGCACAACTTGGTATGAGTGGAAGGAAAATTATTTTCTTCCCTTCCATCATTGACAACTCGCAACGTACGGGGAAAGTTGTAGTGAGCATTAAGGTAGATAAGGCGGGGAATGTCATTTTCGCGAAAGCAACACAAAAGGGATCTACTACAACTGACAGCTATCTTTTCAAGCTTGCGGAAGATGCAGCAATGAAAACAATGGTGAATGCGGATCCGGCTGCTGCTGAAGAGCAATTTGGAACAATTACATATACTTTCAAGGTAAAGTAATTTGCTAAAAAGCTTTTTGAGTATCACTGGATTTTCTAAGAGGCTGTATTGAATGCATCAATATAATTTTGCAACGAGGTATTGCAGTGACTAAGCCCGGCCTTTGAAAACAGAAGCACGAGCAAAGAATTGCGCTCAGATAAAAGGAAAATAGGTGCAAACAGTTACAGCATTCCATGCTAATACTGCTCTTAACTATAGTTTTGATTTTTCCGCGGGGAGGCTGAGCTGACGCTTCGGTTTTTCTAAAGCCTTGATCTTTGTTTCTTTTGGATCAAACCAAAAGAAATTCAAATTTGTCTTGTTTTGGAACTCTCCTCAAGAAAAACCTTCTAAACTGTTGCTTACAGTATTAAATAATAACTCAGCCTCTTATATAAAACCGATAACAAACTCTTTTATTGAATTTAAGAGTTGCTAAGGATTCTCTGCAGTTTTTTCTTCCGCCAGAGTTACATCATCTGGCTTTTGTTCTAATTCCCTGTCTAAAGCATATAAAGCATTGCCCTGTGCTTTTTCGCCACCGGCAATTTTTATTTTATCAAGAAGGTTGAGGGCAAGCGTTTCTTCTTCAGTCTGCTCTTTCACAAACCATTGCATAAAGTTCCAGGTCGCCCAGTCTTCCTCTTGCAAACTTAACTTTACTACCTTATAAATTGCATGTGTATTTTCCACCTCTTGTTGAAATATCTTCTGAAAACAATTTTCAACACTTGTAGGCTCTGATGCCGGGGCAGGTATTGCTTCTATCCTGACTCTCGCTCCCCTTTCCAGAATATATTCCAAAATTTTCATCATGTGATTGCGCTCTTCCTGCGCATGCCTGAAGAGAAAATTTGCAATGCCTTCATAGCCTTCGGCTGATGCCCACGAAGCGTAAGAAAGATATATCTGTGAAGCCGTGGCTTCTATTGTCATCTGTGTATTTAAAGCTGCTTGTATATTGCCTGATAGCCTATTTGTGTTCATTTGATTGATTTAAAAAGTGGGGCAATTTAGAAATTATGAAGAACATGATGGGAGATATTTATGAGATTTCTCCTATTGTCGAAACGATATGTATCGTCGAGGGTAGCACATGCTGGGTATGGAGGATGCCTCATTCCTAATTAAAAGTGAAATCTCGGTACTATCCCGTCATTTCGAACAAAAGTGAGAAATCTCCGGTACTGTCCCGTATTTCGAACAAAGTGAGAAATCTCGGACATTGAACCTGCTGATAATTATGAGATTTCTCCTATGTCGAAATGACATATGTATCATCAAAGGTTTGCAGATGCGGGGTGTGAAGGATGCCCTCCTTTCGAACCA
>JACCZZ010000342.1 GCA_013695715.1 Chitinophagales bacterium
GGTATATACCCTCAATTCCATTTATTACTTTGAGTTTTTAAATCTGCTAAATGGTCGAAATATTTTGATTTTTCATAACGGTTTATTTTTGTCATTTTGCAATGAACGAAGTGATACCACTTGCGAAAAATAATATTGTGGAACAGGAGCTGCTAAAAATAAAAACCGAATTAAAAGACAAACCTTATCAATATCTCCTTTCCAAACACCTTCCGTTTTTATACCATCTTCTACTGAGTAACTCGCCTTCAAGCCTTACAGGTTGCAAATCACCCTGCATAATATATACATCAATGTTTCCATACAGTTCAACATCGCTAAAAGAAGATACAGTACGCTCATTAGTAATTATATTACCGTTACCTGACCTGTTTACCACCAATGTCACAGGATGTATAAAACAGACAAGAAATTGAAAGCACTAACAAAATATTTTTCATATGCAGAAGTTTTGGCAAATATGAAAAAAGATGCCGGTGTTTCTAAAATGAACGAAGATGAATGCAAACAAAGCATTATGGGAAAAGGTGACTTCACCCAGCTGGCTGAAACCATGCGGTGCTGAGCTGGTCGCTAAACTCGGAGTTACCAAAGGTCTTAACGTTCTTGATCTCGAGTGCGGTGATGGCACCACGGCTATACCTGCAGACCAACTCGGACCCAATGTTTTAGGTGTTGACATCGCAAGGAATCTCGTTGAGGCGGAAAACATCAGAGCGAAAAATGAAGGGCTTACAAATTGTACCTTCCAGGAAGGCGATGCAACTGATTTACATGAACTGAAGGATCAGACAATAATTAAAACCCGTAAATTATGGAACCGCAACTGAAACAAATTCGTGAACAACAAAAGGAAACCTGGAATAAATTCTCACCCGGCTGGAGAAAATGGGATGACTTTACCATGGAATTCTTAAAACCAATGGGAGACGAAATTATCCATTCGTTAAAACTCAAAGATACCGATATGGTGCTTGATGTAGCCGCCGGAACGGGTGAGCCGGGACTAACCATAGCCTCTATAGTTAAAAGCGGTAAAGTTGTTATCACTGATCTTGCCGAGGGCATGCTTGAAGTAGCCCGAGACAATGCAATAAAAAAGGGAATTACCAATTGCGAAACCGTTGTCTGCGATGTGTGTGAGCTACCTTTCGAGGATGAGACCTTTGATGCTGTAAGCTGCCGGTTTGGCTTTATGTTTTTTCCTGATATGCTTTTGGCGGCAAAAGAAATGGCACGGGTACTTAAGCCGGGAGGCACAATGGCAGCTTCGGTGTGGGGTATGCCGGAGAAAAATTTTTGGGTTACCGCCACCCTGAGCACTATCAATAAAAATATGCAGTTACCTGTCCCGCCACCAGATGTCCCGGGTATGTTTCGTTGTGGCAATCCCGGTTTCTTAGCGGATTTGTTTAATCAAGCAGCCTTAAAAAATGTTTCTGAAAAAGAAATCACCGGCAAGATAATTTACGGAAGCAATGATACTTACTGGAATTTCATGAACGACGTGGTAGCCCCTGTGGTAGCTGCTATGAGTAAAGCGGATAATGTGATGAAAGAAAAAATTAAAAACGAAGTATTTGATTTAGTGAACCAAAAATATCCTGATCAAAAGGCTGCTATTGATTATGGTGCTGTAATAGTTTACGGTGAAAAGTAGTGAACAGGGGTTACTGCTAACGTGGTGGCGAATACACCACTGCTTTCATAAACAAATATCAACAAATACTTCACAGAATGAACCAAAGAATAAATTGCTTTCTTTTAATATTGTTATTGACTTGCAGTGGTTTACTTGTAACAGTTCATTGCTTTGCCCAGGTGGACACAACAAACAAACAACATCAATCTATTTTTGAAAAATAACAATGAGGTCGAAGAATATAAGATTGATACTTTCGACTGTATCAAATGACAACAAAAAAAATATCAGAACGACTTCCTAAAACATTCTTAATTGAAAATTAATTTCTTACTAAACTCCAGGGAACCAATTGACGCGTGAAAAAACTTCAAGCCCGAAGATGCATGAAGTGGCACTACATTTTCTCCCGATATCAGATGTTCTGTGGTTAGGGACTGCAATCGTCCAAGCGCATCGAAAATTGAGAAGGTGGCATCCACCGATGACGCAGCTACAATATGTGCAATGTATCCATGGTCTATAGCTTCGAGAGTAATTGCCGTTAATGATGAAACCACTGTTGTTTCAGGCGTTGTCTTCCTTTGATCCTGAATTTCGAGCAATACAATAGATCCTTCCCGTTTAATAGTTATACCATTTAAGGTGATTGGCTGCCCTGTATAGATGAAAGATCCGCTATTCAATATCTGCTGGCTGGCATCTCTTACTGACCATTCAATACTCTGTCCGATCTGGGGATTAAAATGTTGTACTCGTCTAAGAGTAAGATCTGAGGTGCATGTGTTGTAAGGTGTCATCAAAATTCCACTGGCATACATATCTTTAATATAGCTTCTGATAGAATAGGATGATTCATTATCAACGATAGATTCATCCTCCCAGTCGAGATATCCATTAAATGCACCATAAGGAGCTCCTGAGGCAGCACTTCCATTTCCCCAGTTTTGGTTGATAGAGCAAAAGGAGAATGCAGGATAAGAACGGTTAGAAAAAAACCGGTCATAATTTAGGTAAGCTTCATTATCATTGAAATTCTTGCCTTGTCCGTCGTGATTGCGTTGGTCCCAGAACCAGAGGCCTCCCTGACGTGCAACATTTAACGAATCATACCAATAATAATATTCGACCCAGCCAAGTGTTGCATCATTTTTCCCATGCACACCAGCCATAAAGGGAACACCCACCTGTTTGTTAATTCGGTACATCACCCGCATGTCGAATAAATCCCAAATCATGAGCGGCAATCCCGTATTAGGGTCAGCCACATCAGTCATCAGAGAATCATAATAACCTCCCCACTGTGATTCTCGGGATGTACCTGGAAAGGCACGCACAAAGGGTGGTGCTACTGTAGCCCACACCGCTGCAAGCAATTTTGGATAGATAACTCCTGTAAGCATCGGGCCAAATCCATTGTGCGAAACGCCATGGGCATACACGCGTGTGGAGTCTATGTTTTTGTGTTTTATTACCCAATCAAGAGTCCACTTTACCATGTTCTGTGTGTATGATTTAACTATACCAGAGTGGAAAACTGGATTCTTTAGAGTATAAATATCATAATCCTGATGGTACCCATACCAATAGCTGTTCTCGCCATTCGGGAGCCAATCATCAAGAAGCAGCATGTTACAGTTCGTGCAGTTTTCAGGTGTAAAGGGTGTGAAAGGATCGCTGTCGCGATAAAACACCATCAAACCACCCGTGTCAGCAGTGTGCGTGATGTAAGTAAAATTATATCCATACGATCCGCAGTTGTTGAAAGCTTGCTGCTGTACTGTAGTTTGATTGTTTCCCCAAATCACATATTCATTACTTATGTCTCCAATGCTTGTTATTACAGCTCGCTGCAGCACAGGTTGTGATTCTAATATTTTTTCTTTTATTGGAACACTTAATGAATTTACCCCGGGTAGAATTGTGTTATCAGTTATTCCGGTAGTTACGTTTTCAATGATTACTGCAAAATACCACTTAGTGGAAGATGAGCATGTCTTCACATATAAACCATCACTTCCTGTAAGAGGAGCCGCGGCAGGATCTATGGTGAAATAAATATTCTGCTGATAGAAAGCAGAC
>JACCZZ010000345.1 GCA_013695715.1 Chitinophagales bacterium
GCTTCTAAAAAGGTTAAAATGTGCTGTTATTGTTTCAAAGTGCTTGTCTGCAAAGTAAATCTTAGATAGTTTTTCATCAGCCTGCTTTTTAAATACGGACGCTGCAACATCATCGCTTTCCCCCACAACCACGGGCACGCCTTGCTTGATGATTCCTGCTTTTTCAAAAGCAATTTTTTCGATGGTATCGCCAAGCAAATCTGTGTGATCCCGGCTTACATTCGTAATTACAGATAATAGGGGTACGACCACATTTGTTGAATCTAGTCTTCCTCCTAAACCTGTTTCGATAATTGCAACATCTACTTTTTCCTTTGCAAAGAAATCAAAAGCTAATCCTACGGTCCATTCAAAAAATGAACAGCCAATCTTCAAAACATCCTCCTTATACTTTTCTACGAATGATATTACATGTTCCTCTGGTATCATCTCTCCATTGATGCGTATGCGCTCACGAAAATCTTTTAAATGTGGGGAGGTGTACAGGCCTGTTTTATAGCCACAGGACTGGAAGATTGCTGCCAGCATATGACTTGTAGATCCTTTGCCATTTGTGCCAGCAATGTGAACGCTTGTAAACTTTTGTTCAGGATGATCTAATAAATCACACAACAGTATAGTATTGGTCAAATCAGTTTTATAGGCTGCCTTCCCTATGCGTGAATACATAGGTAGTTGTGAATATAAAAAGTTAAGGGTCTCTTCGTAACTCACTTTTGCGGTATGAGCGGCAAAAGTATATTTTTGACTAATGAAAAATAATAAAATAATATTCTCGTTCACTGCAATTATCCTCTTGCTTAAATACAATTTATAACATAAACTTGCTTGTGCAGAAAACGATTACACTCATTTTATTCTATAGCTGCTTATGCTTTTATAATTTCAAATTGTTTGCACAAACAGGTGGCTCCTCAGTTTTTTTATTTTTGAATCAATCTCCATCTGCCCGCATTACTGCTATGGGCGGCAATTTTATTTCTGTATGGGATGATGATCCTGCAATGGGCTATCAGAATCCTTCTCTTTTGAATCCATTAATGAATAACCGACTAACATTAAATTATACTGATTATATCTCTGATATAGGCCGCGGCTATGCCGGTTATGTTCACACTTTCAATAAACTGAAAACTACATTTAATGCCGGCATTCAGTATGTGGATTATGGCAGCTTTACAGCAACTGACCCTGTTGGAAACATAACCGGAGCATTCGATGGCGCTGAATATGCGCTTACCATTGGCGCAGGCAGAGAATATATAGATCGATTTTCTTACGGTGCGAATATTACCTTCATAACCTCACAGCTTGAATCGTATCAGGCTAGCGGAGGGGCTATTACTCTCGCAGGTGCCTACCACGATACTGCAAACGGGTTTACAGCTACAGTACTTTTCAAAAATGTTGGAACACAATTTCAAACCTATACGAATGGCATCAGAGAGCCCTTGCCTTTCGATGTGCAGGCGGGTATTTCTAAAAGGCTCACTCATACTCCTTTTTTATTTTCACTCGTGTTGCATGATCTATACCAATGGGATATCCGATATAACAACCCGAATGAGCCTGATCAAACAACCATCCTGGTTGATTCATCTCAGCAGCCTAAGAATAAAAAATACATAGCTGATAAAATTTTTCTGCATACGATTATTGGAACGGAACTTTATATTGGGAAAACAGTAAGGATAAATATTGCTTACAATCATCAGAGGCGACAAGAACTTGCAGTGGAACTCCGCCGTGGCCTTGCAGGATTTAGTTTCGGAGCAGGAGTGCGTATAAACCGTTTCAATTTAAGCTATGGACGTGCAGTATACAATATAGCAGGCGGAGTAAATCACATCAGCCTTGGAGTAAACCTTGATGAGTTGTTTGGGAAGCGTATGTAGCTGCCATATAAGAACTGTGCATTTACAGGTGTTTAATTTTCTGAGGCCTTGTTTAATAGCGGCCAACTTAGTTCCGGAGGAACGTCAGAATGGTAGCATAATAACATTACAAATTCAACCCATCAGGGTGTCAGTATGGTTTTAAGATAAAGGAAATCTTTCGCCCCTATGGGGCTTTGTTGGTTGTGTGTTTTGGATTTCTACCATACTGTCGCTCCTACGGAGCTAAGCAAGCATCGAAGTTCAAGTAGAACATAATATTCGTTTAATTTAAACATTCTAATTCTAATTGTCTTAAGC
>JACCZZ010000365.1 GCA_013695715.1 Chitinophagales bacterium
AGTTCAGTTCGATTGATAAAGATCTTGCAACAGGATATATCAGGGAGATGTACGAATGCATTCTTGCTTTGGAATCAGTAAAAATTCCACGTGCATTGGAGGTGAATTTAGAGCCGGATAGAAAAAAACATTCTGATGAGAGCGACTCAAATACCGAAATAAAAAAATTAGTGGAAGATGATAGCAGAAATGGGCAGCAGGAAAATTATAAAGAGTTTTTGGTAGAAAAACCTATTCTGCAGGAAGAGATTGCGGCAAGAATTTCTGGCCAAGAAGGGATGGAAGAAGTGAAGCATGTGGCAGACTTCGGGTTGAAGAAAAGTATCTCCGAATTCCATGCCGAGAGAGATCAAAAAAAGGCAACGCTTAATGATAGGTACAACAATCAGGGTAGAGTGATCGCCGACAAGTTGAAACAAACACCAATCAAAGATTTAAAATCTTACATAGGACTCAATAAACGATTTAGTTTCATCAGCTCACTCTTTACCGGTAGAGAAAAAGATTATGATGAAGCGATTACAAGGGTGAATGACTTTGAAAGCTATGACCAGGCGCTTCAGTTCATTCAGGAAGACCTTATGAATAAATATGATTGGAAAGAGGATGAACCGATGGTTGCAGAGTTTTTCAATCTTGTCATGCGCCGATATCTGAATTGATGCTCTTCAGGTAATGCAGAATTTTTTCTGTTGCTCCTTTATTTTTCTCAATATATATATTATTCTGTTCAGCAAGCGATGTCCCTCGGCCAAACTCTTCGAAAGCCATAATCAGTTCATCAGCATTGTTAATTGATTTCGACGCACCGATTTTCAACAAGTCTGCTGCCTCCTTAAATTTTTGGTGGTTTGGCCCGAATATTATCGGAATTCCATACACAGCAGCTTCCAGGATGTTATGAATTCCTTTTCCAAATCCTCCACCTACATATGCAATGTCAGCATATCTATAAAGTGAAGAAAGAAGTCCAACCTCATCTACGATCAGTATTTTAGAATTGGTTGGTTTATCGCCGAGCAACTCTGAATAAAAGACAGCATCTGGGAAAAGTATTTTAGTAGCAGAGAGATGGCTATCGTCCGTTTCATGCGGCACTATTATCCATTTCCAATCATTATTTTTATTGATTAATGTTTTTATTAGCTTTTCGTCTGCCCTCCAGGTGCTGCCCGCAATGAATAATTTCTGGTTGTTTTTAAATAATTCTATTTTGGAAAGCCCTGTCGCTTGCTGGGCGATCTGCCATACACGATCAAAGCGCGTATCTCCTCCAATCGCTACGTTTTTTAATTGAAGTGTTTGCAGCAATTGAAAAGACAATTGATCCTGCACAAAAAGATGGCTGAAAAAATGAAGCACTTTGCTCCACTCCTGGCCATACCATTTGAAAAAAAGCTGGTCTTTGCGAAAGATGCCAGATATGAGAATGACCGGAATCGTGTTTTTATATAATTCTCTTAAATGATGATACCAGAACTCGTATTTTACAAATGCAGCAAGCTTCGGATTAATGAGGCAAACAAATTTACGCGCGTAAGTGGGAGTATCTAATGGCAGGTAAAAGACATAGTCGGCACCGGAATAATTTTTCCTTAATTCATAGCCAGAAGGTGAAAAGAAGGTCAGCACGATCTTATGTAAGGGATATTGCTTACGATATGCTTCAAGTAAAGGCCGCGCCTGCTCAAATTCTCCTACAGAAGCACAATGGAACCATATTCTGTATTCATTATCCTTAAGTGCTAATGTTATATTTTTGAAGTTATTCTTTCTTCCGTTTCTCCATTGCCGGGCTTTCACATTCCACATGGAAGCGATTACAATAGCAATATGATAAAGATAAATTCCAACATCGTAAACAAAGGTGAAGAGAAAATTCATGCGACTTCAAAAGTAAATCTCAACATGTAAATGCTGAGGGATTAATTTCGAAATCCAGAATTTCTTAATACTAAGATTGTATGCTAAAATGTATAGATACGCTCTTCAGCCTTTCCATAAAAGGGAAGAATCCAGCCAGCCTTTATTCCTAACAAAATATCAAGGCGCCTTGATTCATCTTTTTTCATTTGATCGAAGTTCCAGTCCCTGCGATTTTTAGTGAATGCCTCCATTGCTTCTATTCCCACTGTGAAATTCACCAGTTTACGCTTATCAAGATGTGTATATCCCACATATTGGTAAATGGCAGGACCATTTGATAGCCGGTCATATCCTTTTGTATAATCTCCTGAGAGATAAGGAAGAGTATGGTTGGGATCTGAAATCTTTATTCTGTGCTGAAGAAATCCTGCAGCGGCGGTTAATGTAATTCCCGAGTTTGGATTTGCATTATAAACCGGTATGATCTTTCCAATCTTTGCCCATAAAGCAATACCTCTTTCAAAGAGAAATACGGTTTCATACAGGCCATCAATTCCAATGAAAC
>JACCZZ010000002.1 GCA_013695715.1 Chitinophagales bacterium
ATTCTGAATATATAGTTTTCTTTTTAGCCCATGAAGGAGCCTCATCCCCAGCATCTTTATGATAAAAACCTTTATCTGCAATGCCGTTAGGATTTCGTAATAATGATTGTGGTCTGCCCTTTAAATACGGTAAAATGTAATCTGCCATAGATTGGTAATAGGCAATAACGTCTCCTTTACTTACCTTATCAGTTGGAAAATAAACTTTATCAAGATTTGTGAATTTTACAGCCTTCTTTTCAATAATCAATTCTCCTGAATTTTTTGATGAAACAGCATTTAGCGGCTTTAGCTCTTCAAAAAAAATTTGTGAGGTAGCTTTTTTTTCTGTCTTTTTCATAGAGGATATCAATTTGAGGCAGGTTGTTTCACCTTCTTCTTTTTCTCATTGACCACTTCTTTTGCTGGTTTGTCTTCCCTTAAACCCATAAAAACCGGATGACGCATAATGCCTTCGTTTGTCATTTCTGAAAACTTCACATTGCAAACAAGTTTTGGCTTTACCCAAGTTACCGGCATATTGGTTTTAATTTTTTCTTTAAATGGTGAAACCTCCGTTTTAAGAGCTGATAATTGCTCGTATAAGAGCTTTAGAGTTTTATCGTTAAAACCAGTTCCTGTATGTCCACAATATTTCAGTGAATCCCTCTCATAGACTCCCATCACCAGTGAGCCAAAATATTTCCTTGATTTACGTGGTTCAGTAAATCCCACAATTACTGCTTCTTGTCCTTTATGATTTTTAATTTTAAGCCAGTTACTTGTTCTTGCCCCTGCGATATACTCACTTTGGGAATTTTTTGCTATAATTCCCTCCATATTTCTTTCCCGAACCAGTGCAAAGAACTTCTTCCCTTCACCTTCTATATGGTCAGAATAGCGGATCACCTCGTTTGTTTTTAGTGCTTTTTGCAATATTGGTTTCCGTTCTATCAACGGCAGCATGGTAAGGTCCTTTTCTGCTTTTTTTAATATATCAAAAACATAATAGACAAGGGTTGCTTTGGAGGGATCGAAATTTTGAAGCAATTGGAAGTTAGGGGTTCCATGATTATCAAGAGCTGTTACTTCACCATCGAGGATGAGAGAAGTTTTTATCTTTTTTAATTCAACAGCTATCTCAGGATATTGATCAAGAAATGAGATCCCGTTTCTGGAATAAAATTTTAAATCTTTACCTGTTTCTGCAATAGACCTGTAGCCATCCCATTTTATTTCAAATATCCAATCTGGGTTATCAAATGGTTCATCGGTTTCTTTAGCAAGCATTGGCTTCACATAATTGTCGAGATGGACTTTCTTTGCGAAGCGGCTAATCCTTTTTGTGTTTACGACCGGAGTTTTTTTTTGTGGTGAATACTCCTTGCTCTCATTATTATTCACCTTAGCCTTTACCTTGCTACTCTTCAGCGCGGTAAGTGAAGGGTATGCTTCACTGTTGTATTCTTCATCAACTGCATATTGATCGCGGTGCTTGATCAGCAACCATTCATTTTGCTGTTTACTCTCAGTTTTAAGCTTCACCAGGGCAAACTCTCCTTTCAATTTTTCCCCGTTTAATACAAACTTCAGGTTACCGCTGTTCAGTTCTTTTAGTAATTCCTTCTCATCTCCATCGTTAGAAGGAGCAAGGGCTGAGTAAGTACCACGATCCCAGATCTCAACAGTGCCCGCGCCATAATTCCCTGCGGGAATTGTTCCTTCGAATTCTCTATATTCATATGGATGGTCTTCTACCATCATCGCCAATCGCTTATGCTTAGGGTTCAGTGACGGACCTTTGGGAACAGCCCAACTTTTAAGTACTCCTCCCATTTCTAGCCGAAAATCGTAATGCAGATGAGATGCATCGTGGCGCTGAATTACAAATTCAAGAGTTTTTCCGGCTTTTACTGCCTTAGCCTTGGGCTCTGGTGTGTTTTTAAAATCCCTTTTTTCAGAATATAATTTAAGACCCATAAGTACTTAGGAAGCTTTTTTCTTTTTGGTACCCAAACTTGCCTTTAACTGCGCCATGAGGTCATCCGTTTTAGTATGAACAACCTTCATTTCTGGTGAAGTTATCTTTGCACCCTTAGCTTTAGCCTTTATCACATTTAATAATGATTCAGTATATGAATCTTTGAAGGTGGCAAGGTCAAATTTTTCAGAGAGTTGATCAATTAAAGAAATGGCAAGATCTAATTCTTTGGAATTTGCTTTTGTTTTTTCAGGCACAGTCAATTCTTTGTGATCGCGAACCTCTTCTGCAAACCTGATTTTATTGAGCACAATTACTTCCTCATGAGGTTTTATAAGCGCCAGGGATTCTTTATTTCTTAAAACATAGGTGCCAACACCAACCTTATTCGTTTTAACCAGAGCATCCCTCAAAAGAGCATACGCTCTTGCACCATTTTTTTCGGGTTCCAGGTAATAAGGAGTGTCATAATATATTGTATCGATTTCTGCTTCATCTACAAAATCTGTTATCTCAATAACTTTGGATTTTTTTGCACTTGCAGCCTCAAAATCTTTATCCGTTAGCACCACGTATTTGTCTTCCAACTTATACCCTTTCACAATATTGCTCCACTCTACTACTTTACCTGAATTTTCATTGATTCGCTGAAATCGAATATTTGAAAGATCTTTAGAATCAAGCATGTCGAAGTCGAGACTGCTTGATTGCGTTGCACTGTACAATTTAACAGGGATGTTTACCAGCCCAAATCCAATTGCTCCGGTCCAGATAGGTCTCATGAGAATGTATCTTTTAAACTTGATTCCAGTATTTGCATTAATATTTTTTCCACGGAAGTAAGTCCGGTAATATTATCGTCCTCTTCAATTTCTTCTATCTCTTCGAGGTGTTTTTGCAACGCCATTTTTTCGTATAGCGAAATGATTAATGGATGAACATAATATTTTCTACAAATAGTTTTTGTATTTCCAAGATGCTTCGACACAGTGTCCATTGCAGTGACGATGTTTTTACGTGCTTCTTTAACTGATTGCGGGGAACCTATTTCCTTGAAAGTCATCAGCGCCTTTACAGTGCCGGCCCAGGTTCTAAAGTCTTTTGAGCTATAATCGCTTCCACTGATGGTTTTGATATATTCATTTACCATACCCGAATCAATTGAATGTCTGTTGCCATTATCATCATAATACTGAAACAATTCCTGACCTGGAATATCACGGCATTTTTTAACAATGGATGCAAGCCGTTTACTCATGATGGGAATGTTATGATAAACTCCTTTTTTTCCTTTAAAACTAAAAACCATCCCAATGCCTGCAATATCTACATGTTTATCTTTTAAAGTAGTGAGCCCATACGAGCCATATAATTTTTCATAAAAAGAATTGCCGACCCTTATAGTTGTGCGTTCCATAAGGCTAACTACTGCTGCCAAAACTTTCTCCCGAGGCATTCCTGCAAGGGAAAGATGCTTTTCCATTTTAAGGCGAATCTGTGGCAATACATTTCCAAAATCCCACAGGCGAGAAAATTTAGTCTGATTTCTAAAGTTATTCCATGATGGATGATACTTGTATTGCTTACGATTTCTTGTATCGTAACCTGTAACTTGCAAATGACCATTTGACAACTTGCAGATCCAGACATTTTTCCAGGCCGGTGGAATAACAAGCTGCCTTATACGAACAAGTTCACTTTTGCTTTTGACTGGTTTACCATTATAGAAATATCTAAATTCTTTACCGTGTAAGATGCGAGTTATACCAGGCGCCTGGTCTGATACATATTCAAGGTGAACCGCTTCGGCACATTTGGCCGGTTGGCGCATTATTTTCCGAAGTTGCTTGGCGGGCAGAATCA
>JACCZZ010000019.1 GCA_013695715.1 Chitinophagales bacterium
TAATAATGTTACGCTCTTTATCCCGCTTATAATCTATTTTACCTATACGAAGCACCCCTTTCCTGGGATTATCTTTTTCCAAGACAATCTCATTTGCTATAAAGTTTTTAACCCGCGTCATTATAAATTTGTCAATGGCCTTGTCTTGCGATAATACCTCCACTTCCAGCCCTGAATATTTAAATGTCAGGGTACCAATTCCTGAATGATCATTAGCTTCACAATACATGCTTATGCTTTTTGCTATGCCTGCTTTGATCTTTACAGGAACGAAATTTTTAATCATTCCATTCAGAATCTTCATATCGAAGCTCTCCATCTTCAATGAAGCAATAAAGCGGTCTTGCGAAAGTGGGAATAGTATATCAGCTGTAAGAAGTGCTTTGTTCAGCATATATCCAGAACAATGTATTCTGATTGTGTCTTTCATGTTTATGTTGGAAATATTTCGTATTCTGCCATTCACCTTGGTGAAGCTGATAGAGCCCGTCTCGGTGGATCCTTTCGCCAGCTCCTCGTAAAGAATATCTGCTGATTTCAGGGTTATTTCCCGAATGTCAATTTCATATGGAAGTGAAGCAAGTACCGTTTTAGGTAAGGCCTGCCTAACCTGACTACGCGGGAAATTTTTGTCCCAATAATCATATAAGCTGAGCGATTCAATGTCCATTTTATTGATGAATATTTTCTGATGGAGTATCAGATCGTATACATTAGAAAATTGAACAACTAAATTAGTTAGGAGCAATTGTATGCAATCTGTCTGTAATCCCACTTTTTTTGCAAACACCTTTTTATCTAATGTTGGTTGTATAAGAAAGCTATCTATGCGGAGGGACGAATTACGGCTTTCAAAATTAAATTCAGGAACAGAAAAATCATAAAGACCATTGAGAAAGTGGCCGCTCAAATTGTTTATTGTTAAGCTTGCCTGACTAAAAGTAAGAAAACTTTTTGCGGAAGTGAGAGCAGAGTCGGCTCCTATATCAGTTAATTTTAGGTTAACCTTTGGCAGCAAAATCAAAAGGTTGGCTGAATCCCGTCCAATTAATTTTATATTTCCATTCTTAATGATCAAAGCTTCAACATGCAGCGATGAAAATTCTTTCTTAATTAAATCATATAAGTTAAAGGGTAGCTTACTCTGATCTCTCTCTTCAGTGGAATCCACATTGTTAATGGTAATACTGGGAGAGTCGAAATATATGGTACCTACTTCCAAAGAATTACTAAACAAAATCTTTAGCAGGTTTATTCCGGAAATATGTATGGAGGGCGTTTTTAACTGAATGGTGTTCAAAGGAGGGTGCTCGTATTTTTCCTTTGCTCTTAAGTAAAAATCTTCCACGCCGGCATAACCTGTCCACACGTTTACACTTAAATTTTGATAACCAATGAGGTATGCAACTGAATCATTGTTTACTAAAGCCTTTTTAAGTTTTACATTTATGTACCTTTTTGCATATTCATTAATTAGAAAAGCTAATGCAAAAAGCCCAGCCGCCACTATCAAAATTAATTTTATATAAGGCTTGTAAAGCTGCTTCATCTTTCACATCCATTAATTCGTAAAAAAAGGACTATAGCGGAGGTAATTATCTGTTAAATATACATAGCGAACACGAAGAAAGCTGCGATGAATTCACGGCTTTCTTGTCAGCATCAGGATTCCTCTTCTGATCAGTTATTTTGCAGGGACAATATCTCCCTTCTCATCTAACATTATCCAATTGTTGTTCACATTTATTATCATAAAATGATGCAGTTAAAAAGTGAAGTACAATTTATTCATTGGTCTGAGGGATTCTACAAATTGAGATATTGAATGTACTTGGGAAGGTTTTATTAAAATATTCCTTTTTTGCAGCTACAGAATAAATATGAATGAAACCCGTTTTCATTTGTATGAAGATTAGTGCCATCCTCCTATTAACGGTTATCATCTTTTCCTGTAAGAAAGAACCAAACCCTTTGCCTGATATAACAACGGGACTTGTTGTCAATATCCCTTTAAACGGCGGTGCTTACGATTCTATAAGCGGAGTAACCGGTGTGGGCTATTTCGTAACTCCCATTTTCAACCGTCACGGGGAGACAAACATGGCAATGCAATTTAATCGTAATGATTCTTCTTTTATTGATTTTGGAGATCTTCCATTGGCCTCCTTTCCAAATAATATATTTTCAATCTGCTGCTGGTATAAGGTTCCGGATACTGCTACTGCAATGACAATCTTAAGCAAGAGAGGAGTTTTTGGTCCGGGAGAATACAGCTTAGACAATCATTTCAGTCATAATGTGTTCAACCTTGATAATTGGATTGCAGATGGAAGCACTACGGTCTATGGTATAGATCCATTAAAGGCCTCGGCTCCTATAGAAACAGGAATTTGGCAACATATTACATTTGTTGCCGATGGAACATCTTTGAACGTATATGTGAATGGCACATTACAAAATGGCAGTGACGATCATCATGACAATTTTGTATCCTCCGATACAGATATGCATTTCATACTTGGAAATGGGGGTGGATACGGACAAAATTATTTCTTCAACGGCTCAATAGATGATATCAGGCTTTATAACATTGCCCTTGAAGAATCTGTTATTAAATATTTATCAGAGCAGTAAAGCTTTATTCAGCAGCTATGATTTCAATTCTTCTAAAATTTTTTATTGTACGAAACACGAGTATATTACTCTTT
>JACCZZ010000027.1 GCA_013695715.1 Chitinophagales bacterium
ATCAGGAGGCCACTACTAAGGCTCGTGAATTTCTTCTTCCTTATCCACCCTCATCACCTGCTATAGCTCTGTTTAAAGACAATGAGCTCGTTCATATGGTAGAGCGTCATCAGATTGAAGGCAGACCTGCCGCAATCATTGCAAAGCATTTGGAGCAGGTGTATGAGCACTATTGTTGAAATTGCAATTCAGATAATATCTAAAATCTCAAACTTCTTACCGAGTATCAGTTCATCATTGGTACCAAGCCATTTATCTAACACTGTAGCATAGAGTTGACGGAAGTCAATACGGTGTTTTAGATCTCCCTCGTCCAAATCATTGAGATCAGGTGTTTCATTAAAGATGCCGGGGTGCTTCAGATTATTTCCAAATAAAAAAATATTGTTTGCCGTTCCGTGATCAGTACCGCGACTTGCATTTTCAGAAACTCTTCTTCCAAACTCTGAAAATGTGAATACCAGTACATCCTTGAATCTGTCATTTTGTTTTAGATCAGCCGTAAACGAATCTAACCCTTCGGCAAGCTGCTGCAACAATCTTGTTTGAGAATTGGATTGATTAGAATGTGTATCAAACGAACCGAGTGAAACATAATAAACACGCGTGTTCATTCCTGATATAATCATCTCAGCCACTCTTTTGAGATGACGTCCGAATTCTGTAGTTGGATATTCATATTTTGAAGTATATATTTTAGAATATTCATAAATATAATTGGCAGAAGAGGTGGTCTCCACCATTGTTTTGTATAAATAATCCAGGTTGTCTTCCGAAGCGATGGATTCTGAAGTTGCAATCTTTTGTAAAAAAGGATTTTGGGTAGCCTTATAAAGAAGGTCAGGCCGGCTTACTGCTATGCCGTTTTTCTGATTTCCTTTCAGCGTCTGGCTCAATGTATCATCCACTTCAATTGCCATATGTGCAGGGCATCCATCTTTACAATGTGAATCTAGATACCTTCCTATCCATCCTGTTGTTAAGGTTTCACCAGAACCCGAGGCGGTTTGCCATATGTCCATAGAGCGAAAGTGCGAGCGGTCAGGATTTGGATAACCTACATTATTAAGAATGGTCATCTCACCATTATGAAAAATATCCTGCAGCTTTGACATCGCAGGATTAAAACCCATCTCATCATTAAGCTTGAGCACCTGTTGTTTCGGTATTCCCAATGTCGGTCTTTTGTTATAATAAATATCATTGTTGAAAGGAATAACTGTATTCAATCCATCATTTCCACCAGAGAGTTGGATTACAACTAATATTTTATCAGCATAAGCATTTAATGCTATGGGATTTTGGAAGCCTTTTAGAAATCCTGGTACAAGTAAGGCGGTGGAAGCCAATCCTGAATATTGTAGAAACTCTCTTCTTGAAAATCTTTTCTTCATGTTAAATAATTACTGCTTAACGATATAGCTGCTCTTAAAGCTTTAGCACATCTGGTATTCCGGCATTAACAGCAACTGCTCCGCAAGTGAGAGAATGTAATTCTGTTTTGTATTTTTTGTTGTAAAGGAGTCAATGTCTGACTGCTTTGCTTTTAAAAGTGTTGGCTGAATTAAAAATAAGGACATTGATTCAAAGATTTTATCTTCTGGCTTTGATGCAAACATTTGAATAAATTGATTCCAGTCGGCTTCAGTTTTCGAATCTTTGATTATATTGTCTTTATGCATCATCTCTTCCACATCTGATTTAGCACTTACCTCGTAATTCTTCCCAAACATAGAATCTGCAAGATTTAGTCTGTACATAAGGGAAGAGCCGTCCATCCAGTTTTTTCCTCCTGGCCAACCAGCCACATTGGGAGGATAAAGAAGCTCCTGCCCCATGACCTTTAAAGGAATTTGAAGACTTCGGGAACTATTAGCAGAGATTTTAAACGTACGGACTATGCCGGCAAGCAATTCAATCGGCGATTTTATTTTTACACCTATATTCTCCTCATCATAAAACCATTCTGAATAAAAAATTTCTTTCATCAGCTTCTCAATATTGTAACCTGACTCATAGAATGATATTGCAAGGTCGTTTACTCTTTTTTCATTCACTTTTTCATTCACGAAGAATTTATATATGTTGGAAGTTACATGAAGCGCAGTTTGCTTCTTTTCAAGTATCATCTGAATAACTTCATCCCCGCTAAAGTCACCCTTAATTCCAAAAACTTCTTTATCTCCCTCATCATGTTGAGCTGTGCGCACTACAAACTGATCAGGAGGCACTATTGACCACCCTGTAAAAGCACGCGCTGCATTCTTAACATCCTGCTCTGAATAATTTCCATTTCCTAAAGTAAACAGCTCCATAAGCTCACGTGCAAAGTTTTCATTCGGACTGTCTTTTTTGTTTTTTATGGAATCGAGATATTTCATCATCGCCGGTGATTTGGAAACTTCAGTCAAGAGGTTTCCAAAGTTTCCCAGTGCATGGTTGCGGATGATGTTGGCGTATTGCTGCGCATGATAGCCAGCCTGAGGGCGACAGGCCAGGTGCCCATGCCAGAAAAGTGACATTTTTTCTCTCAGTGCATTTTCATCTTTAAAAAGAAGTTTTACCCATGTCTCGCTTACATCACGTACCTGTCGACGTGTTTCCTGCCTCATTCCCTTCATCTCCTCCTTCGAAAGATTCATTACATCTTCCCTCGTATGATTTTCTTCAGGAATAATGTTTATGGGGGAATAATTTTTTGAATCTCTAAAAAGAGTCTGCAAAGCGATTTCCTTAGAAGTGAACTCCTGGAGCTGCGACACTGAGGGACCAAATCCGGCCCTCCATAAAAGATGATTGATCTTCTTTTTCTCTGTAATCATTGTGTAAAAGACTTCTTTCAACAATTAAAGATTAATTCTCACCTCAAAATGGCTTTAGAATACAATAACTCTAATAGGAAGCGAGAGAAGTAATAGTTCAGTGAAAGCAATAAAAGATTTTGCTTCGTCCCCTTGAAAGATCAGGATTCGCAAAGACGATTTTATATACTGATTGTAAATAAAATTGGATTAAAATAAAACCGGTGAACCGTCCTGCGCAACATTTAACAGATTGCATATTACCAGTTTTCTTGGGAAAGTAAAATTCTGCTTACTAGTTTTTCAGGATAGCAGCTATGCCGGGTAATTCCTTCCCTTCAAAATACTCTAAGAGTGCACCTCCGCCAGTAGATACGTAACTTACTTTATCAGCGAGGTTAAATTTATTTATGGCTGAAAC
>JACCZZ010000039.1 GCA_013695715.1 Chitinophagales bacterium
ACTCAGGACAGGCTTTAAAATCACCATGACAATGCACGGAATAAACAACCAGAGGGAAGTCATACTTAGTGTATCGAAGTATTAAGCGAGGCTACGAACGATTATCATTGGAATAATTGAATATAGCAGAGTATTAGAGATAGTACGTTGAATAAGCACGGGCTTGAAGAAATTCTAATGTAGGTTTAGCAGGAATAAAGAAGAGGAAAAGATCTTTCTTAAAATAGTTATACAGAAGAATAAGATGAAGTGATCTTATTTATGTCCAATCAAAAGATATATCTACCTTGTTAACTCCAAATTCCTCACAGTTTGTCTGGGGTTTTCCAACCTTTATGCTATGATCATCTAAAGTCACAGGACTAATCATCTTCCAAGCGAAAAAAATTTTCTCTTCAAATAGTTACAAACCATTAAAAATTCTGATTATACTTGTTTCACCAAAACCACTTGCATATGAGAAAATTGCTACACAGTTTAAGCTTTACTCTATTTCTGGTGCCCTTGCTTATGAGTGTATCCTTTGCGCAGTCTGACGTTTCAGGTACAGTTCAGACCACATCGGGCGAACCGCTCATTGGGGTTACTGTTGCTGTAGAAAATACTAACGTTGGAACCACTACAGACATAGATGGCAAATATTCGATCAGGATGCCAGCAGGTTCTACAACGCTCGTATTTTCTTACATTGGATACCGTAGTGTTGAGCGCGAGGTGTCAGGCTCCACTTCCAATTTGAATGTTTCACTCGAAGAATCTTCTTCAGAACTGGAGGAGGTTATCGTTTCCGGACTTGCAACTACTGTCAAACGGGAAAATGCTGCCAATGCAGTTTCTCAAATCAGTGCCAAAGAACTTACAGGAATCACTACTCAATCTACACTCGATGCGGCACTCTATGGTAAATTTCCGGGGGTGCAAATCACACAGAATTCAGGAGCGCCTGGTGGAGGCATTAACGTAAGGATGAGAGGACTTACCTCAATTAATGCTCCAGCTCAGCCTTTATACATCATCGATGGAGTCTATATAGATAATTCAGCCATCTCTGCAGGTTTAAATGTTATATCTGGAGCTGCTGCTGGAGGAAATACAAACGTTTTTGATCAGGATAACCCCTCAAATCGTATTGCTGATCTTGATCCGGGAGATTTTCAATCTGTCGAAATTTTAAAAGGAGCCTCTGCAGCCGCTATCTATGGGTCTCGAGCAGCAGGGGGCGTTGTGATCATTAATACCAAACGAGGCGTAGCAACCCCTAACGCTCCTCAGATTTCCTTTAATCAGTCCTTTGGCTGGCAACAGATGTTAAATCCCTTAGGTGTGAGGGAATGGGATACCACTGATGTCGCGTCTGTGTATGGTTCCGGATCAGTTGAAATTCAGAATTTTCTTGATGCCCAGGCATCAGGATCACTTCATGATTACGAAGATGAATTATATGGCAATCACGGTTTGATCTCAGATTCGAGACTCTCGGTTTCAAGCGGAAATGAAAAAACGGCGATCTATGCCAGTGGGTTTCACCGGGATGAAGCTGGTATTGTAGAGAATACAGGTTATGCAAAAACCGGGTTAAGATTAAACATTGACCATGAGATTTCCAGGAACCTTGAAATTCGAGCTTCAAGCAACTATATCAAATCAAGTGCGGATCGGGGGTTTTTTAATAATGATAATACAGGAACAACAATGGGAGTATCGTTTGCCTCTACTCCTTCATGGGCACAGTTGAACCTATTGCCGGATGGAACTTACCCTGCTAATCCATACGCTCCTGCAAATTTCCTTCAAACGGGAGCCCTGATCACTAACAATGAGGCTGTAGACCGGTTTATTATTGGAGGAAGCGTTACGGCTAAAATTATCAATACTGAAAGAAATTCGCTAAGACTGATATTACAGGGTGGCTTAGACGATTACATCCTACGCACTACTGCAATCTTTCCGCAGGAGCTACAATTTGAGAGTGGGGGTAGCGGAACAAATGGAGCATCCATCCAGGGAACAACATCAAGCTTCAACAATAATGAGAGTGCATTTTTAGTACATACTTATTTTGCTCCTACCATTACTTTTAGAACTCAATTTGGTTTAACGCGTGAGAGCTTTAATCGTAATACGATCATTACATCAGCAACCCAATTAATTACAGGCCAGACAAATGTAGATCAGGCGGCATCAATAGATGTTTATCAGTTTCGAACAAATCAGTTAGACCTCGGCGGTTTTGCACAGGAAGAGGTGAATTGGGATGACAAAGTAATTGCAACGCTGGGGTTACGTGCCGACAAATCTTCAAATAATTTTGATCCGAACCAGCTCTTCTACTATCCTAAGGCATCACTGGCTGTAAACATTGCTGAATTTGATTTCTGGAAAGCTGAGTCGGTTAGCTTGCTGAAGCTTCGTGCTGCCTACGGTCAGTCTGGTAATTTCCCCACGTTTGGTTCTCAGTTTACCAATCTTGGCAGCACCATCATTGATGGCTTTGCGGGATTACTTGTTAACACCCGTCTGGGAAATGATTC
>JACCZZ010000057.1 GCA_013695715.1 Chitinophagales bacterium
TGCTTTACAAACTGCTCAAAAACTTTCATTTAATATGTTGCGAAGCAACTAAAGTAAAGTTTTCTTAATAAAGAGGAACAGCGCGGTTCAGTTTTTTACTTTATAGTACTTTATAGCTGAATTGCTAAATTGCTGCTAAGAAGAGGATTGATTGATGTTGTAGTTAATTACTAAATACAAAAGCAGATATGAATGCAGTAATTACAGGTGCCACAAAAGGAATAGGAAAAGCCATTACTGAAAAATTTGCTTCGGAAGGTTTTAATGTAGCCATTTGCTCACGGAACAGAAAAGACCTGGAAGAATGCAGCACCGAGCTGCATCACAAATTTCCAGACATTGAGATTATATGGCAACAGTGCGATGTTGCTGACAAAAAACAATTGAAAAATTTTTCGGATCTTATTAGATCGAAATGGAATACTCTGGATGTATTGGTTAATAATGCCGGAATATTTCTTCCTGGTCAGGTACACAAAGAGAAAGCCGGTATTCTTGACAAGCTGATGAAAACAAATCTATACAGCGCTTATTATTTAACCCAGCACCTCGTTAAAATGATGATCCGTCACAAACATGGCCACATATTTAATATCTGCTCGACAGCCAGCCTTCAGGCTTATGCAAATGGAGGATCTTATGGTATTTCGAAATTTGCACTACTTGGTTTTTCGAAAAATTTAAGGCTTGAAATGATTCCATATAATATAAAGGTAACTGCTGTGATACCCGGCGCGACTCTGACTAATTCCTGGGAGGGAGTTGATCTGCCTGAAGAACGCTTCATGAAACCAGAAGATATATCTAAAGCAATTTGGCAGGCTTATACCTTATCGTCTCATGCTGTTGTTGAAGAGATTCTAATTAGACCTCTGCAGGGGGACATAAATTGAGGGTGATCAATCTCTAAAAAATTCTTTTCCTTTTACATCAATATACCCCCACTTTCCATTACTCTTAACCAGTGCGAGCCCACCTTCAAAGTCATCAGCATTTTCATATTTCAAAGGAATTACCTCATTCCCATTTATATCAATGTAGCCCCATCGCTGATCTTTTTCTACCCTCGCATATCCATTACTGAAATCTCTTGCTGATGAGTATTGATGAAGCACTATTACCTTTCCTTGTTTATCTACAATTCCCCAACCGTCATTGAAGATCAGTGCCATGCCATCATGAAAATCATTTGCAGCTTCAAATTGAGGAGTGATTGCCATAGAGCCATTCTTATCAATAAATCCAAACTTTCCATCTTGTTGAATTAGTGCCAGCCCCTCTTTAAAATTATTTGCATTCTCATATTGTAATGGAATTACTATTTCTCCAGCCCGATTTATAAAACCCACCATTCCTCCCTTACTTACTGTTGCAAGGCCTTCAGAAAAAATATTCGCAGCTTCATATTGAATGCCTATCGCCACCTTACCATTGCTATCAATAAATCCCATCAATGAATCTTTTTTAACAAGCGCAAGACCCTCATTAAAAAGGGTGCCTCCATCATATTGCAGAGGAATTACAACGGCACCTTTATCATTTACGTATCCGAACTTGTTACCTGCTTTAACTACTGCAAGTCCTTCATGAAAAGGCAGCACAGCGTCATAGATGGCTGGCACCACCTCATCACCTTTCCTAGTAACAAAACCGAATTTTTTATCAGCCATAAATGCTGCAAATCCCTCTGAAAATTCACTGATACCCTCATACTTCAGTTTCACTACTTCTTTTCCTCGATTATTTATAACTCCCCATTTTGCAGCACGCGATACTATTGCTATTCCATCGCTGTTGAAGTTGCTGATGAAATCATACCTGAATGGAATGATAGGTTCACCATTGTCGTCAATAATTGACATATGATTATCTTTTTTTACAGCCGCTACTCCATAATAAAATGGAAACACCTCCTGATACCTTGTGGGAATAACGATGTTTCCTTTTCTGTCTGAAAACCCCCATAGTGGACCAAGTCTATAGGGCACCAACCTTGCTGTTAATGGTTGCGCGCTAACCGGAGGTGGAACTAAAAATAAAAAACAAATTGCATAGACTGACCAACGAATCCACTTCATTAGCGGAAAATTACTGAATCCCTATTGATGATTTTGGCACCTTTTCAATTAATCCATAAATCAATGGGTTGCCTGCTTCAAAGTCTACGTGAAAGCGATCGATCAAAAACTCATCTTTGTTCTTATTCCATAAATAAACTTTTAATTCTGGATTTCCTTCAAAATCCACATCGCGTAAGCTCAGACTAAAAACAACTGTACCACTATTTTCGGTGCTGTCAATAAAATAAGTCAAAGGTTTTTCTTGCCAGAAAAAAGGCTTGTCTTCTTTATCCAGACTCATTACCAATGAAGCTTTATTATCAGGATTTACGTTCTGTACATGTAAGGCTACATTTAAAACATCATATCTGCTTGCTACCAGATCGAGCACCGGCGCAGTAAAGCCAGGACCCCATTCCTGCAAGCTATCCATCCGATAGGCAAGATGTTGTGAAGCATCGTTAACATATGATCTATTAGGAATTGACCAGCGACTTCCGGGTTTCATTAAATTTAGAGAATCACTGAACAAGGATTCATTTATGCTTTTGTGACCGTCTGGGTTTTTTGCAAAGCATCTGTAGTTGTAGGTGAATCCCTTATCAGACTCAATAAGGTAAGGATAATATTGCTTTATCAGCATCAGGTAATCACCTGAAATGTTTCCTACAATAAAGAAATTTGTTGATAAGGAAGACACGTACTTTCGAAAATCTATGTAGGAGGAAAAATTCTTTTCAGGCCAATAATCTATTTGCAGATCAGAATTAAATTTCCTCAAATAATATCCAATGTATTTCTTAGGCTGATTCAAAAGTATTGTGCATGTTCTATCTGCCAGCCTTTCTTTGGTATTTATAGAGTTCACTACCAGTTGTTCAATTGGTTGGCGGAAGAAAATTTCATAATGTCTTCTTTCAAATATTAAACCGTAAATGCCAACAATCATGATTGCAGAAATGATAACAAAATTGGCTAAGGGGCTTAAATTCCTGAACAATGAAAAAATAAAAAGAAGAAAAAAAGGAAAGGAGAAGATGAGTACTGAATATTGAAGCACTGCATTTCTATGCACTGAATAAAAATATCCTATCAGCATAGGGGTAAGAAACCAGGTGATAGCTAAGAGACGAAACTTATTTCCAGAAGCAATATTCTTATTACGCAAAACTAGGCTGGCAAGAAGCAACAGCACTACTAAACTTTTCAGCCACAATGAAAACTGAAAAATATAGTTCAGGTAATTTGAAAAAAACTGACGAGTAGGTTTCCCAAGCCATCCACCAACTCCTCCTATTCCTAATTGATAAAGAGTAATCTGTAAATGAGGCAGGAAAAGCAGAATGATCACGATACCGCTAATAATATATCCCTTCCAATTTCTCTTATCAAGAAAAAACAAACCTGAAAAACCTACAATAACTGCAAACAGCAGCGAGAAATAGTGGTTATAACAGCACAGGGTTGAAAATATAATGTAACCTAAAAGCTGAACGGTTAACCTGTTTCGAAAAAATATTTCTTCTTTATTAATACTTCTGATCGGCAGATCATCAATCGATTTTTGTTCCTGCTTACCAGCATCCCTGCTAAAGAAGTAATTGCTCCAGCAGCCAACCATCATAAGAGAAAAAAACAATCCGCTTGTATAAGGCCTGGCAATCTGGCTGTACATAACCGTGTATTGAATTACCGCAATAAATGTTGCACAGATGTAACCCACAGTTTCATTAAACCATCTTCTTCCAATCCTGAAAACCTGCCATATACTGAGCAGTCCCATGATGAGAAATGGTAATTTGAAAGCTGCTTCACTATCTCCGGCTACCATCCTCCAATAATTAAGAAACACCTGAATACCGGCAGGGTGACCGTCGCCCTGAACTCCTTTTTCAATCAACTCATGAAAACTTGTGAATCCGGTACGTGCCCATGCGCTTACCTCATCATACATGAAAGGAATGTGGGGAAATCCATAGAAGCGTAATATGACGCCTACTAAAATTATATATATCAATAATAAGTCGCGCTTCATCAAAAAAAGACTGAGTCTACAAACTAAAATGATGGTGAAAATATTCAATAAAGAGTTAATAGAGATTTCTCCCCGCTCTCCTTTGGAGAGGGTCGGGGGTGAGGAAAAAAGCAATGAATGCAAACCCATATATTTCTTACGCTCCACAATTCCTATCAGTGAGGAAAGTGTTCAAAGAGCCTTAAATGTAAACCCATTTCTCTCCTCCCATTTATTAGTTATAATTTTGAAGTTTAAGTTCAATTCTTCAGAAGAATGTCCATTTCTCATAGCACTGCACCCTTTGACTATTCACGCTTCAAAACACGTGAAGTAAAAGCCGGCAGCCTTGGAATTGGTGGCAACAATCCCATTCGCATTCAATCCATGACTACAACCGATACTATGGATACGGCAGGTACTGTAGCCCAATCGGTAAGGATGATAGAGGCAGGTTGTGAGCTTGTTCGCCTCACGGCACCTAGTATCCGCGAAGCGCATCATCTTGCTGAAATAAAAAAGCAATTGACTAAAAGGGGGTTTCACACTCCATTGGTTGCAGATATACATTTTACTCCGAATGCTGCTGAGGTCGCGGCACGTATTGTAGAAAAAGTGCGTATCAATCCTGGCAATTATGCAGATAAGAAAAAGTTTCAGATCGTTGAGTACACAGATGTTCAATATGAAAAGGAGCTGCAACGCATCAGGGAGAAATTTTTGCCGCTGGTAAAAATCTGTAAGGAATATGGTACTGCCATGCGCATTGGCACCAACCATGGCTCACTGAGCGACAGAATTATGAGCCGTTATGGCGACACTC
>JACCZZ010000341.1 GCA_013695715.1 Chitinophagales bacterium
ATTGAATCATAAAAAAATATGATAGCAAGAGCAGCAATGCACTAATAATCAGGTAAGCCTTATATAATATTAAAAAAAAGAGAACTGCAGTAACAGCAAAAACCCATGGCATGTACCTGTCCATATCCATACCACGTTTATAAAGCAAACAATGCAGAAACAATAGAAATCCGATGCCAAAACAAGGGAGCCATGTGGCATCAAGAGGGTATACAGTTTCAGGAATGCCTGCAATGAAAATGATCCACTCAGGTACCAGGATTAATGCATAAACCGTTAAGTATGTCAGATATCTTTTAAAGAGTGACAGTGGTAGATTGCGGTAGAAGCTAAGGTAAGATTCTTCAAATTTTCGAAACTCGAATACCAATACACAATGGGCCACCAGCCCGGCCAGGAATCCAAGCATTACTACACGGCTGTCATAAGTATCAATAAAAAATCCCTTTAGGAAAGCAATGATGATGATAGCAGAGAAAAATTTTGTTACCACAAAGATTACCTTCATCTCATTCAGCAACTGAGCTATAAAAAACAAAGCATAAGGTCTTTTAAATTGAAACTGAAAAAAACGGTCTAAAAAAAATCTAACCTCTGGATCAGGATTATTCAGCTTACGCTGATATAAAGATGTGCTTAACAGGCACAGCAACAAATTGTAGCTTAGCACAAACATTCCTGCATAGATATTACCACCAGCAAAAGCAACCAATACAACAATGATGGAATATATAAGAACAGGTAGATAGATTGTAAGCTGAGCGGCAAAAAGTGTATTAAATTGCTGAGCTCTTGTTAGAGCTGCAAAAACATATAAGAATTGATGTTGTGGCTCGGAAAAGGTTTTCAAAACAAACTGAATGCACTTCAATGCATATAGCGTCCATATCAGGCAGACAACTGACATAAAAAGCATTGAGCTGAGCATTGCATTAATAAGCGTCAGGTGGTAAGAAAGTAGTTGTTGACCCTGAACAACTCCAAACATAATAATGAATATAAAAAGAAAAAGACCGGCATGACGCTGATAAAAGGTTACGCTGATAATACGGTTAATGATCTTTATCGCTATTGTCATTCGTTATACAAATTGTACTCCTTTTTCCTGCATAAGCAATTGTTGTGCATCCGGAAAAGCAGAGGCATCAAATATTTGATGAGAGGTAAGCAAAAAGGTTATACCCCTAATGTTATAATAATCTGAAATCAGTTTTGTAACAATGGGAACTGTTTTATCATCAATTGTCACCAGGGGCTCATCCAGCAATATAAGTTTGGCATTACCAATGAAGGCCAGAATCAATGAAAGTTTTTTTAACATGCCGCTGGAATATGTGCCAAGGGGATTATTGATAAAAGAGCTTACTCCAAAAGAAGAAATAAGCTCTTCAGCTTGCGGCTGCAAAGCGTTTTTTGTTTTCACAAATAATTCAATCAAATCATACCCTGTTAAAAAAGGTGGGAACAAAGGTTCTGCCTCAGCATAATTTACCAATCTTAAATACGCCACACGGTTTTTTCTAATGCTGATATTGCCGTTAATCAGCACATCTCCCTGAAAAGGAAGCAGCCCTGCAATAAGCTTCATCAGGGTAGTTTTACCTGAACCATTCATTCCCTTCAGCCAATAGATGTTGTGGTTTAAATGTATTTGCGGAATATCAATTACAGCATAATTCCCATATGATTTTTTGACGTTTAATAATTCTACCATACAATCACTAAATTCCTAAATAACAAATACTAATCTTTTACAACATTAGCCAGCGTAATACCTTCCTAATAGGAAAACTTAAGATCTTTCTTAATATCGGGGTGTATACTAAGCATCACAGGACATGTCGATGCTGAACGTTCAATAATCTGTTTTTCTTTATCTGAATAATTGTTTGTAGGGAACTGAAAATCCAAATGGATTTCGGAGATACGGCGAGGGTTTGCAGCCATCACCTTAGTTACTTCAATTTTTGTTCCGTCTATATTAAATCCATGTGTACGGGCTGCAATGCCTATGATGGTGAGCGCACAAGCGCCGGAAGCAGCAGCAACCAGGTCAGTAGGTGAGAATGCGTCACCCTTTCCTTGATTGTCAATTGGGGCATCTGTAAGAATCTGATTTCCTGAAAGTGCATGGGTGAGTTCGTTTCTTAGCTCCCCGCGGTAAATTATTTCAGCCGTCATAATTATTTTATTCAAAGGTAGATTTTATAAGTGCGCTTTGTTAAAGTGAATAAATGAAAATCAGAAAGGCATATGCGTAAGTTTGGATTTTTTGTCAATGCAAAAATGTGTTAATATTGAAGTGTGAAACACGTGTTTGCCTTCGTAATATTGTTTTTTATAGCAACGGCTGCCTTTTCACAGCAGCCTGCAGAATTAAAGGGAATCATCTACAGCACAGAATTAAGCGGTGGAATAAGTGTTCACACTTCCGGTTGGGGCATCTTTGCAGATCTTGGCAAGCGTGACGAGCTGAAAAAGAAAACGATCTATCAGTTTGAATTCACACAAATTCACAGCTCTAAAGAGGTAAAGCAAACAATAGATTTTGGGTTTTCACCTTTTGGAATAAATTCACCCAAGCCTTTTATCTACGGCAAGCAAAACAATTTCTATCTGCTTAATGCAGCCATAGGACGACAGCTCATGTTAGCTGAGCGGGCAGAACGAAGTGGAGTAGAGGTAGGCTTAAAGTTGCTTGGGGGAGTATCGCTTGGATTGCTGAAGCCATATTATCTAGACTTGCTGTATCCGGTAGATAATACTACACAGTACCGCATTCTTTCTGAAAAGTATTCTGAAGAAAATGCTTCTACATTTTTAGATTGGTTTTCAATTTATGGTGGATCCGGCTTTGCGTATGGCCTTGATGAAATAAAATTTATTCCGGGTGCACATCTTAAAGCAGGCCTTAATTTTGACTGGGCAACCTATGACGATTTCCTGAAAGCGCTTGAAGTAGGAGTGATTTTCGATGCTTACTACAAGAAGGTTCCCATAATGATCATTGAAAAGAACCAGCAATTCTTTCCTAATTTATATGTGAGTTTGCAGTTTGGCAAAAAGTGGTGAAATGATAGAAACAACAACTCCTGCTTCAGAAAAACCTATACGGTTAAAAAAACCAAACTGGCTGCGGGTGAAGCTCCCCACAGGGGACAATTACCGCCACGTACGTGGCCTTGTAGATCATTACCACCTGCATACGATTTGTGAGAGCGGAAATTGTCCCAACATGGGTGAATGCTGGGGAGCAGGCACTGCTACCTTCATGATATTGGGAAACATCTGCACCCGTTCCTGTGGATTTTGCGCCGTTCATACAGGAATGCCTACAGAGCTCGACTTTGATGAGCCGTATCGCGTTGCCGAAGCTATAAAACTTATGGGCGTTAAACACGCTGTAATTACATCAGTAAATAGAGATGAATTGAAAGACGGGGGTGCCGCAATATGGGCGTTGACTGTAAAAACAATAAGAGCATTAAATCCTGCTACAACTTTAGAAACTTTAATACCGGACTTTAAGGGGAATATAGAAAGTGTGGATGCAATCATTGAAGTTGCTCCTGAAATTGTTTCACATAATATGGAAACAATTCCGCGCCTATATAGAAGAGTACGTCCTCAGGCTAAGTATGAACGCAGTCTTTCAGTCATAAGAAGATTAAACCACGGTGGAATACGGACTAAATCCGGAATTATGGCTGGGCTGGGAGAAACCCAGGCAGAAGTATTTAAAGTGATGGATGACTTGCGTGAAGCAGGATGTGATGTGCTTACCATTGGCCAATATCTTCAGCCATCACGCAATCATTTAGAGGTGATGGAATGGATTCACCCTGACATCTTTAAAGAATATGAATTGGCAGGTCTCTCAAAAGGGTTTAAATATGTTGAAAGTGGACCATTGGTTCGCTCTTCTTATCACGCTGAGAAACATGTGAGATAAAAGCAGCTTTATAAGTTTTTTAATCTTCGAGTCAGATTGTTTACAATAGGGTGACTTTGTATCCTTTCATTCCTCTTCACATTAGAATATTATTTTTACTTTAGCGGGATAAAAATCATAGGGCCGATTTATTATGAAAAATCTACTAATTCTTACTGGATTTATAACTGGTGCATTCTTTACATTGCTATCAGTTGGAAAATATATTTCTTTTGAACCATCTATAGAAAAGGAAGAGCGTGGTATAAATGATGCCATGAGCTGGTGGTATAATGTGCGGAGCAATCAGCAAACAGGGAAGTTTGATGTTTCTGCGATTCTTGCTGCTGAAAAGCAGGCTGATGAAATGAGTAGCACCCGAAATTTAGGAATACAATGGGAAGAGATGGGACCCGATAATATTGGTGGCCGCACACGGGCTGTACTATACGATAGAAATAATGAAGGTGTCATCTTTGCTGGTGGAGTGTCTGGAGGTTTATGGAAGAGCGTAAATGGGGGCGATTCGTGGCAGGTAGTAAATGATATGTTTGAGGCACTTACGGTTACATGCCTTACCCAGGCATCCAGCGGTGATATTTATTTTGGAACCGGTGAAGCACTCTATTCATTTGGGCTGGATAACCCTACAGGTTTCAGCGCCTTTGGATTTCCCGGTAAAGGTATTTGGAAATCATCTGATGGAGGTAATACCTTCACACACCTTACATCAACAATTCCTGCCACAGGCAACTCTACCACTGAAGCGTGGGCTTATGTTACTAGACTCGCCGCAAGCATTGATGATCCGAATAGAATCTATGCGGCAATGAATTCTGGTTTAAAGATTTCAACAGATGGTGGTGCATCCTGGTTTGATGCAATAGGAACTCCTTTGATTTACGCCTGGGATGTTAAGATAGGATCTGATGGTTATGTTCATGCGGTAGT
>JACCZZ010000091.1 GCA_013695715.1 Chitinophagales bacterium
ATTCGCAAGAATTCTTATCATGTTTCCTTTTCGATGGGCACGAAAATAGAGCTTAACGATTTAAATAAAATCTTATCATGAACAAATGTCTCATAAGGTTAAGGCATCATGCACCCCGTCACCTGAACTTGTTTCAGGATAAAAAATAATATCGATGAAATTACACCTCTATTCAATGTAAGTATTGGTGACGGGATTGTTTAATATTCAGGAATCAAAATTCCAACAGAAGAAATCAACGTGAGATGAGCTATGCATTTTTCCGCTCAAACTCCTGCATGAGCTCTACAAGTAGTTCAACACCTTTTACCGGCATTGCGTTATAGATAGAAGCGCGTAATCCTCCAACGCTACGATGTCCCTTAATTCCAACGCATCCATTTTCTTTTGCAAAAGCATGGAAGGGTTCTTCAAGCTCCGGCCTAAGAACTTTCCAGCATACATTCATCAGCGATCGGTCCTCTCTTGCAACGGTTCCTTCAAACAACACATTGCGGTCTATCTCAGCGTACAGTTTGGCTGCCTTTGAAATATTCCGTTGTTCAATCACAGTAAGTCCACCCTGCTCTCTTATCCACCGGAGTGTGAGTAGGCAAACATAAATGGAGAAGGTGCTTGGTGTGTTGTGCAGCGATCCGTCTTTAATATGATTTCTGTAATCGAGTATGGTTGGAATTTGGCGGCTCACCTTACCAAGCATTCTTTCATTTACTACTACGAGGGTGGCACCCGAGGGTCCAATGTTTTTTTGTGCTCCGGCATAAATAAGTGAGAATTGTTTTCCATCAAGCTCACGGCTGAATATATCACTGGACATGTCTGCTATCAGCGGCACAGGGCTTTGTGGTATGTCCTGCATCTGAAGGCCATGGATGGTTTCATTCGTGGTGATATGAAAATAGGTGGCATCAGAGGGAATGGTATAAGTCTTCGGCAGGTAAGAATAATTCTTGTCTGCCGAAGATGCGATCACCTCAACATTGCCAAAGATTTTTGCTTCCTTTATTGCTTTCTTAGACCACGAACCAATATCAAGATAAGCAGCTTTCTCATCAGAATTGAGGATGTTGTATGGTATCTGGCAAAACTGCATGGTTGCGCCTCCCTGAAGAAACAATACTTTCTGATCAGCATTAAGATGAAAGAGCTCCTGGACGTGCTGCACTGCTTCATCAACTACTGCCTGAAATTCTTTACTGCGGTGTGATATCTCTATTAAAGAAAGTCCAATATCATCGAGTTCAATCACGGCTTTCGCGGCCTGCTGAAAAACTACAGGTGGGAGAATTGCAGGACCGGAATAGAAGTTATATTTTTTCATTCAGGAAAAATGTAGATCTGCCTCAAACGTACATGAATTTTCAAATGAATCAAAGGATGGTAAAAGTGTAAATAAGTATCTTCGCAAAGTGGTGGTTAAATTTTCTTAATGCAGATTCATGAGATGTATCAATAGATGTTTTGTTTTAATGATGATCTTTCAAATACTCTCAGTTTTGTGCGTGGCACAGTCTGATCTTCCCGCCACTGATATTTATACCCTCAGCATCAATAAAACCGAAAAAGGAAAATACCAGGTAGGTACGCCTGAAAAAATAACATCCTGGTCAGGGTATGACAATCAGCCATATTTTTTACCTGACGGCTCCGGAATATTATACTCCTCAGTAAGAGATAGTGCAAAGTCTGATATCTATAAATTCACCTTTCAGTTTGGGCAAACAACGCAGCTCACGCATACTCCAGTTACCGCCGAATATTCCCCAATGTTAATGGCTGATAAATCCGGAATCTCATGTGTACGTGTTTTGGAGGACGACAGCACCCAGCTACTCAGCAAAATGATGGCAGGCGATGAATACGCTGCACTTTTTCCAAAGCTTAACCCAGTGGGGTATTATTGCTGGGCAAGCAACGATGTTGCCGCAATGTTTGTGCTTGGAGAACCGCAAACACTTCAGTTAGGATATCTTAAAACAGGTGTAGTAAAAAGGGTAGGGGAGAGGATAGGCAGATGCCTTGTAAGGATGCCTGGTAAAACATCCAATGGCTTTTACTTTGTTCAATTTAACGAAGACTCTACCTCTTCTGAAATTCATTTTTACGATCTGAAAACAGGCAAGTCCAAGCAGGTGGTAAATACTCTTGTTGGTGAAGAAGACTTCGCGATCATGCCTGATGGAACACTGTTGATGGGTTCAGGCGGAATACTTTATAAGTATCTTTCGGGTACTGATAAAGACTGGAAAGAGATTGCAGATTTTACCGGAACTGCTGTTGAGCAATTTTATCGCATCGCAGTCAATGCAACCGGAGATAAGATTGCAGTGGTTACGTATCCGGATGAGAAGCCGTAATAATTAATGTAAATACCATCATGTTTAATGAGGATGCAAAAGGATTGTGGGAATTGAGTTGATGTAAAAGCGACTGTTTACAATTTGTGAGCAATACAATAATAGATACTTGGTACCCGAAAACATTCCTCATTCGTTTATTCTATATGGTTTTGGAATGGGATTCTTCTTAATAAATAATTTTAGATCGTTTGTAGTATTAAGATATTTATAATTTTTGGTAAAAACAAGTACATCATTGGAATTGTAAATACTTATTAGAAAGGGGCTTGATAATTTACTGTTTTTATAAAAGGCGTGGTAAAGTGTATCATTTTCAATTACTGTAAACCCTTCCAATGAATTTTGAAGGGTAACTTTCAGGAATTGTTGTTTTTCCACCTCCCTCATTTGTGGTAAAATATAAATCAAATTATTTCTAGGGCAATCCAGATTATTTAAAACGTATTCCATATTAGACCGGATCAATGGATAGCAGTTAAGACAATCGTTTGGATTAAGCACACTCACAACTAATAAACCTGAAGGATTGATCTTATCCTGCACGGAACGCAAATAACCTGAGGGATTTTTGTAAGGATTTATTGATTGAGCCGAGCAACCACTTAAGTATATAATTATTAATACTGCAGTGTTTAGTCTTCTAACGTATTTCATAGCTTAGTAGATAATACTCTTCTCCCTGCGGTTGTACACTAATGATTTTGTCTCTCCAACAAGTTAATCGGCTCGATTTCTCATTTAGTTCGAACGGCTGTTTGAGTGAATTTGTTTTTGAAACCGGATTAAATATATTTACGAATGTTTTTGATTTCAATGTTGTAGTGTCCTTTACATAATATTGAAATAGCAACTGATCTCTGCTAAAAATATTATAATAGTATAACTGTACGGTCCTGGAATTAGAATTAAGTTCAAATAAAGTTGTGTTACCATCTAACTTTTTGACAGCATTCCTATCGGAAAAAAAATATGCATCTTCAAAATATTGGTAATGAGGATAGAAATAGAGCGCACCCTCAGTAGGTTGATCTGTTAATTCAAAATGATTATTCAAATACTTTTTAAATTTAACTTCATTATTCTTTAAGACAAGTACGGTAAACATCGGAATATCATTAAGTTTATACTTCGAAAGAATTTGTGGAGCAAGAATATTTGAGATGGTTATTTCCTCCCCCCTGGTTAGTATTTCCCCGAAAAAGAATGGACTAAAATCCACATTGGGCAGAATGTCCTCGTAAAAGGGAGTAATACTTTCAATCTCTAGTTTCCGGTTTGCTGTAACGAAAAATATTCCCTTGCTGTAATTCGATGCAAGCACCGAATCCCCTTCGTAAAAAACTTTGCCTTCGTACTTGCTCATTAATCCGATGATTACAAGAAATTTTTTTGTTAGTGTGTCATAGCTGTAAGCATAAACTTCATAAGGAGTGGATGTGATATAAATATCATCTTTTAATTGATCGTAGTGAAAATATTTTCTTTGAGGATATCTTGCTTGATAATTCTTAAAGATTAAAGAATCTGCATTTATTGAATTAATTGGTAATCTAAATTTAAGTAAACCTTTTTGCAAATTATATATAACAAATTGGCCACGATTTACTATCATTGTTATCTCAGAGTCATTTAAAACAGAAGGAATTAACGGCGGATGTTTAAACGTAAGGGAATCTTCAAGAACAAGTACCTTAGATACTTCAGCAAGATAAAGTTCATGAGAATCACGGGTGCATGCAAATGCACCCGTGATTAATAGCAGAATCATATAAGCAATGGCCATTTAGCGGACTGAGTGATATCTAACCTTCTTGCCGTTTGGCATAGATATTATACTGTCAACTACAACATTAGTTCGAACAATATTTTGTCCATTTGGATCAAGGGTTACTTTGTCGCAATATTGTCCGTTAGGTAGTTTTACACTTCCACCGCCCGTAACTATTATCATACAAGTTGATTGTGTACCGTTGCAACCCCAACAACTTCCATCTGGAAGGCATTCGAAATAAACACCCGGAAGGGTCGTAATATCAGGGGGATTATATTTTGCTACTGTAGCAAATGAAATTGTACTAAGATTAGCTACTGCATGTTGGTTAAGGAAAGGAAAAATAACGGGAATTGATAAAATGAAGAAGATGAGCAATAAAATTTTAGGTTTCATGATGATAGTTTTTAATTTCTCATTATAGAATGTGGGTTAAAGAGCAAAGCTTTTCTCATCATTATATTTATTATAATATTGTAGCCCTGTCACTCAGATGAGATATAAGTAACAGGGCAAATAACGCCACGGTAATGCGGCTTTGTTTTTAATCTTATAAATAAGACATTCTAAATAATTTGTCGCCCGCAGTTGGAAGTCTGAAATTCTGAACTGTGTACTTTGAACTTTTAATCTGACTGAAATAGTACATCGAAAGTTACTGTCAGATAAAAAAATTGGAATATTCCTAGAACTACTCTGTAGAAAAAAAATCTCAATACCATGGATAATTGAGGAAACATACGAGAACCATAAACGTTGAACGGATTCCATATAAAACGATATTACCAAAAGTACAATCTGTTTATTTAATAAAAAAATAAATCATAAAAAATCTGACCTTATCATTATGCGGAAAGGTCAAAATCGATAGTGAGTAGAGACATTCAAAATATATATATACCGTTTCTTATTGTAAACTAACTCATTTCACTAACAAAATTTTTCTCACCTGATCATCACTCCTCTTTTGCCAATCATCGGAACTTTTGTGAAGTTATGTTCAACTATGCTTTCTGTAACAAATACATAACGCTTGTCGAACAGAGTGCCCTGGTACCAGAAGCTCACCCAGAACTCATTGTTGATTCCAAACAATCTTTTGTCAATCCA
>JACCZZ010000099.1 GCA_013695715.1 Chitinophagales bacterium
GATTATTTGTAGCAACTACTCTCGTTAACGGAAGTTATTATTATGCTGTAACTACTCTGATCAATAATATAGAAAACCTGACGATTGTGTCGGGTACAAATTCTCTTGCAAATGCTGTTTCTGAAACTGTTTCTAAGCCAATGCCGGTGCTGCAGGAAATTAGAACCATTTCTAATCTTCCTATTGAAATTTATACATCATTTATTAGCTCGAAGTTTGCCGCCGATCAGCCGCTGATGCTAAAAGCAGGTTTTGTTGCTGTAGATTTCTCCGTAAACCGGAATAATGCGTCAGGAAGCAACCCGCTTCGAATTTACTTTCATAGCGGCGGTAAAGATTATTTGGAGAGTATTCAAAAACTCGATGGCGATGAAGTTCGGGTCAACATTGAGGATAATTTTCCTGATAGAACTCTTAATTCTGCCTGGTGGGGCTCCAACCCGGAGTATGATATTTATAAGACAACGAATAATGTAGTAGCTCCTACTACCGGAATAAACAACAATTATTCACAACAGCGGGTCAATGATATTATTGATTGGGCAATTAATCAGCTCCCTATTGATTCGAATCGTATTTATATAAATGCGACTAGTCGTGGCTCCGGACCGGCTTTTATATATGCCATTACTTATCCTGAACGAATTGCAGCCGTGAAGGTAAATGGAGGAATTTTCGATTTCGGATTTTATAATGATTGGCAATCCACATGTACTCTCAATCCTGAAAAGAAGAATCGTGTAGAAGCTGATCTGAGATATGGCACCGTTGCTACCAATCTCATGTGCAATTTAGGAATTCGAACCTATGAAGCCTTGAATGGAGGATGGATGATTCATGAATATCCCACCCGTGATTATCCTTTCATTTACAGTAACAATGGCAAGATGGATGATGTTGTTGGTTGGACAGAAAAGACCATTTTTTATGATTCATTAAACAGAAACCATTTAGGGGGCTACTTCTTTTGGGACAATAGAGATCATGGTGGAAATACAGGTCAGACGTGGGATAATAGCAACTTTGATCTGTATCGCTTCCGAAGGAATGTATCGTTTCCTGCCTTTGCATTTTGTAGCTTAAATGAAGACTTTGGCAATGGCAATGGTCTCACAGGTGAAGATCATGGCACTATTAACGGAGCATTAAACTGGAGCGATAATATCATTGATAATGCTCAAACGTGGCAAATAAAGGTTTTTGTCCGTAACCTTCTCGACAAAAATGATAATATCATTGTCTATCCTGATTCCTGCACAGCAGATGTCACTCCACGCAGGTTACAGAATTTTCCAGCTACTCCCGATTCAACTCTTTACTGGCAGGTAATCCATCTCGGGCAAACCGTTCAATCAGGCTCTATAAATTACCAGGGAGTGTTGATAGTTATTCCACAAGTGAAAATTTTCAGAGATACATCCACTCTTATTCTTTCCACCTCTTCACAACAAAATTATTATCTCGATAGCGACTCTGATGGATTTGGTGATCCTCTCACTTTCATGCAGGCTTCTTCACAACCTGCTGGCTATGTTTCAAGCAATACAGATTGTAATGATCAGAATAGTCAGGTTCATCCCGCCGCACCTGATATATGCAACGGCATAGATGACAACTGTAATGGTGTTGTTGACGATAAGGCGCCTAATGCTATTATTACACCTTCAGGAAGCATTTCAGTCTGTAAAGGGACGGTAATTACCCTCACGGCAGGTACCGGGCCTGAATGGCAGTATCAATGGAAAAAGGGTTCAAATAACATTGCCGGTGCTACGGCTTCGAGCTACTCTACTACCAAGACTGAAAGCGGAAGTTTTTCAGTTGTAATCACCGCGGCGGGCGGATGCAGCGCTACTTCTGCAGCTACCACCATAACACGAATGAGCCTCCCGGCGGCTATCATTACTTCATTGGGAAACCTGGATATTTGTTCTTCTGGACAAGTTACATTGCAGGCTACGAGTGGTAGTGGATACAAATATCAATGGCAAAAGAATTCTGTAAATATTTCCGGTGCTACCAATCAAAATTATGTTGCAACTGCCGTTGGAAGTTATAAAGTAATAGTTACAGGAAGCAATGGTTGCAAAAAAACTTCTACAGTAATAAAAGTTACTAAATCATGTAAGCTTGCGGAAGCAGGTGAGGTGAATGAAAGTGAAATTTCTTTTTTCCCTAACCCAAACAACGGAACCTTCGATATAGTATTAAAGAATTTTGATGAAGAAAACTTTGGTACGCTTTCAATTTTTGACTTATCAGGAAGAATGGTCTATCAGCAGCAAATTGAAATCAGTGGTGGCGAATTCAGCAGGAAAATCAAATTAAGTGACAAACTGGGAGATGGCGTTTTCCTGGTTGAATTTATAACCAATGAAAGTAAACATCAGCAGATGATGGTGGTTTCAAAGTGAGCTATTGAGGAGTTTACACGTTTGAAGTACGAAAAATTTTTATGAATGGTGTTTCGGCTATCACGCCAACCATGGGAAAGGTGAGAGGGATTTGTCGAATTTAGGTACGATGAAGTGCAAGTGCTAACATTAATTTAAACTTATGCAAGACAGCGCCTATGGGTTGAAAGATTATCTTGCTTTTCTTAGCATCTGAAGATATAATCTCCTCTTGAAAAACATCTCTCCGTGCTCAGCATAAAATTCACATGCTGAAGCACACTTCTCAACTTCACCGCGTGCCTCATTCAGGATCT
>JACCZZ010000141.1 GCA_013695715.1 Chitinophagales bacterium
GTCAGCACAAAATGATCTTTTAATAAAAATGGAATTTTTGCTCTGATGTTTTTTTCTGTTATCACCCACTCTACTTTTCCTTCACGATAGGTGTTATCTGTTTTAATGCAATCACGAACATCAAGCCAGTAAGCAGATATATTTTTGTAATTCAAATATGCGCTTACGATTTTACTCGCCACCGTCTCGCCTACAGAAACAATCTGGTCATAGAGGTAATCATATTTTTCATGTGGCTCATCTTCAAGAATCCAGTCAATTTCAACAAATGTATTGTTCACATCATCGAATATGGGATGCACATTTTCAAAAAACAACTCTGTTAATATTTGGAAATGCTCGTGCTTAAGCCTTTGTAAAAGCTCAACAGCATCTCCGTTGCGGGTGAAGTAGGCGTTTGTTATAGCTTCAAGTGAATTGGTGGTTTTGCCCATCGCTGATATTACCACTACGATGGCCTCACCTCTATATTGGCTTAGTATCGCTGCTGCATTGCGAATAGATGCTGCATCTTTGATAGAGGCACCGCCAAATTTTAAAATTTTTATTGTTGATGAGGTCAATGCTAATACTCCAAAGTTGATGTTCGATTCTCCATTTTTTTACGATGCAACGTCAAAACAGGCTGGAGATCTGTTCCCTGGTAAGCTTACAGGTTATCCACTCCAAATCTAAAGAAGCATCATAATTTTTATAAAAGTTGATGGCAGGGTCATTCCAATTCAGCACATGCCATCTGAGTTGATTAGCTCCATTCTTTTTGGCGAATGAACCCACTGCATCAAATAATTTTTTTCCGGTGCCATACCGCCTGAATTCTTCAGTCACAATCAGATCATCCAGATAAATATATTTTCCCTTCCATGTAGAGTAAGCAGTATAAAAAACTGCTATACCTACGATAGCCTTATCTACCTCCGCAACATATGCATTATAAATCGGGTGATTGCCAAAGCCATCTGCTTTCATCATTTCAATTGTGTTGCTTACTTCATCCGGAGCTCTCTCATACAAGGCAAGCTCTTGAACCAGCGAAAACATCGCAGGAACATCATGTTCTTCAGCAGACCTGATGGTAATGGCCATATTCATTTCTGTTTCACGAAGGTATTATTCGTTTATGTTCTTCAGTGGATAAATAAAAAATTTTCCAGGGAAATAATGGAAAGGGTACAACAAAAAAATTCTGCTAAAAAATACTGGACTTCTCTTTCTCGCATCAATTTCTCTATTCCTAACAATCAATCTACCTTTGGCAACTAAATCAGCCTAGTGAGCACACCAAATCATGTTTCCCGCTTGTCAGTGGGCATGCTTTTAATCACCCTCGGTATTGTTTTCGGAGATATAGGAACTTCTCCTTTGTATGTGATGTCAGCAGTCATTGGTGAACGTAAAATTTCGAAGGAATTAATTTATGGAGGTGTATCGTGTGTATTCTGGACCATAACATTAATCACCTCTATAAAATATATACTGCTTGTTCTTAGGGCTGATAATAAAGGTGAGGGTGGAGTTTTTGCTTTGTATGCCCTAGTTCGTAAAAGAGCCAAATGGCTGGTTATTCTGGCAATTATAGGAGGTTCTTCGCTGCTTGCTGATGGAATGATTACACCGGCAATCTCTGTTTCTTCAGCTGTTGAGGGATTGAAGATATTAAATAGTGATATCAATACTGTACCTATCGTAATCTTCATAATTGCTTTGTTATTTCTATTTCAACGCGCAGGAACGAAGATTGTAGGCGCCTCATTCGGTCCGATAATGGTAATCTGGTTTCTGATGATTGGTGGTTTGGGACTCAATGAAATTCTGCAACACACCGCAATCCTTAGCGCTATAAATCCTCTTTATGCCTTTGAGCTTCTTGCAAATTATCCAGGAGGATTTTGGTTATTAGGCGCCGTCTTTTTGTGCACTACGGGAGCGGAGGCATTATATTCTGATCTGGGTCATTGCGGAAAAATAAATATTCGTGTAAGCTGGATATTTGTAAAAATTAGTTTGCTTTTAAATTATTTCGGTCAGGGAGCATGGCTGATGCAATTTCAAGGCATGACCCGTGATGAGTTGAAGGTCTTAAATCCTTTTTATGGCATTATGCCTGAGTGGTTTTTATTAGTAGGAATAGGCATTGCAACAATAGCAACAGTAATTGCAAGTCAGGCTATGATAACGGGTGCATATACTTTGATAAATGAGGCCATGCGACTTAACTTATGGCCAAAGGTTCGCGTAGTGCACCCCACTGATCAGAAAGGCCAGTTGTATGTTCCGGCTATAAACTGGATTCTTTTTGCCGGTTGCGTTGCACTAGTGCTCTATTTTCGTGAATCAAAGAATATGGAGGCAGCGTATGGGCTTGCTATTAACACTACATTCATAGTTACCACAGTGCTTATTTGTGCGTATGCATACATTCGCAGGGGATCGTGGTTCATCACCATAGCTATTGGAATTAGCTTTCTCTCCATTGAGTTAATCTTTATGGTGGCAAACCTTATCAAATTCCCGCATGGGGGCTATATGGCTTTCCTCTCTGCACTTGCATTCTTTTCCACCATGTTTATTTGGTATAAAGGACGGAAAATTAAGAATCGGTTTCTTGAATTTACCGACATGCAAGAGCTCCTGCCAAAACTGGCAGAGCTAAGTGAAGATCAGAGCATCCCTAAATATGCTTCTCACATTATTTTCATGACCAGCGCAAACTATCCTTCCCAAATAGAGAGTAAATTTTTCTTTTCCATTTTTAATAAGCAACCAAAAAGAGCCGATACGTATTGGTTTGTTCATGTGGATGTGGTAGATGCACCTTTTACAATGGAATATGAAATAGACATATTAGAGTCGAACTTAGTTTACAGAGTTGAATTTCGGCTGGGTTTCCGCATTGAGCCGCGCATAAATTTATTTCTCCGTAAGGTGATAGAGAATATGGTTGCAAGTGGCGAAGTAGATATCACCAGCAGATATGAGTCTCTTAATAAATATCACCTTCCGGGAGATTTTAGATTCGTGGTTCTTGAAAAATATTTATCGCATGAGAATGAGCTTCCATTCTTTGAAAAATTAATTATGGATTCTTATTTCATGCTCAAAAAGATATCACTCTCAGAAGGAAGGGAGTTTGGCCTTGACAGCAGTACGGTAACCATTGAAAAAATTCCTCTTGTGCTTACACCCCCCCGTAATTTGAATTTAAAACGTATTGAGATAGAATCTCCGGAGGAAGTTGTAGAACTGGTAAGAAAGTAGGGCCAGGTTTATAAATACCCACCTTTAGCATTTGAACGACAAGTTCAGATATTATCTTATCAGCGTAATGTTCCCATTCCTGAAGCGTGAAACTCCATTGCTAAAAATGATTTGCAATTGATATATATAGGTGCCCATTTCTTCAGGTTTACCTTCAAAAGTGCCGTCCCATCCCTGAGCGCCGTCAGTTGAAGTAAAAATCATTTCACCCCATCGGTTATAAATGCTCAGCCGAAAATTGGCAGTGCCATCTGTAATTATTTTGTATTCATCATTGATGCCATCTCCGTTTGGCGTAAAAGCCGTGGGTATGAAGAAAGGGCAGGCAGCATCTACAAAAACAGTATCTTTTCCAATACACCCATTATTATCAACCAGGGCAATGATGGTTTGAGGAATCTGGTTCACCACTATTGTTTGGGTCGTTTCACCTGTCGACCAGGAATGCGCAAAGCCAGGATTGCCTGCATTGAGAGAAAATGCCTCATCTATACAGATGCTGGTGTCGGGACCAAGATTGACAACAGGATAATCAGAGACAACAATGTCTTTAGTAACCGTGTCAGGGAGGCATACTGCATCTTCAACGATTAAAGTTACAGTATAAGCGCCGCTGTTTTGATAAGCGATGTTTAAGCCGCCAGAAGAAGTATCGGTAACTCCATTGCCGAAATTCCAATTAACTCCAATGGCATTGCCAGCTGATACATTTGTGAATTCTATAGTATCACCCGTACAGAGATTTTGCGGAGTATATAGAAAATCAGCTATCACGCCAGCATTTATCGGTACATCGGCCAAAGCAGTATCTGCACACCCAATACTGTCTGTAGCAATCAACAATACAGTAAACAATCCTTCATTCAAAAAGCTGAAATCAGGATCTTGTTCATTCGTGGTTCCCGCCGTTCCAAATTGCCATTCAGAACTTAACCCTTGTCCGGTAGAAGAATTAGTAAATGATACAGGAACGTTAACACAATAGGGCGGTGATGAAACAGTAAAAGACGCTACAGGTGGCTCTACATAAGCATTGATCTGCACTGAAGTTTCATCAAAGCATCCTCCAGTATCAGCGATGGACAGTGTTACAGTGTAAGAACCTGTAGCCGCATACTTATGTGTTGGATTGAAATCAGTGGAACCACTTCCGTCCCCAAAGTCCCAGGTGATCCTATTTATGGTATCACCGACAGAAGCGTTAAAGAAGACTACTGAATCACCGAAACAGGTTTTGCCGAGCAGATAATCGAATTGTGCATCTGCTATGGCAACAGTAAATG
>JACCZZ010000158.1 GCA_013695715.1 Chitinophagales bacterium
GGATTGCTGTGTTTCTTGATATTGCAATGAATCACGCCTTCGGGCAGTCACCACTTGTGCAAATGTGGTGGAATTCTGCTTTGGGAATTCCTGCTGCAGATAACCCATATTTCAATGAATATCCAACTCATGATTTCAATGTCGGATATGATTTCAATCATGAAAGTGACGCCACACGTTACCTTACTTTCAGAGTATTTAAGCATTGGCTTGAAGAGTACAATGCTGACGGATACAGATTTGATCTCTCTAAAGGTTATACTCAAAAAAATACTTTAGGAAATATTGCAGCATGGGGAGCTTATGATTCAAGCCGTATAGCAATATGGAAAGAAATTGCAGATACTTTGTGGAATGCCTTTCCGGATGCCAGGTTAATTCTTGAGCATTTTGCAGATAACTCAGAAGAAACTGAGCTGGCTAATTATGGCTTTATGCTCTGGGGCAACATGAATTATAATTATAGCGAAGCCTCTATGGGATGGACCAGTACCTCGAATCTTTCGTGGGGATCATATCAATCGAGAGGTTGGGAGGTTCCTAACTTAGTTACCTATATGGAAAGTCATGATGAAGAAAGATTAATGTATAAAAACCTTACTTATGGAAACAGCTCTAATCCCTTGCATAATGTAAAGGATTTGAGTGTGGCATTAGAGCGAATGGAGCTGGCAGGTGCATTCTTTTTCCCCATTCCAGGCCCAAAAATGATCTGGCAGTTCGGTGAGCTTGGCTATGATTATAGTAAGGAATATTGGGGCGCATTAAGTGAGAAACCAATTCGCTGGGATTATTTAACTGAACCTGACCGCTATGAATTATATCAGGTATGGTCTGAATTTATTAAACTAAAAAATACATACGACGTTTTTAGAACTGATGATTTTGCAATGGATGTATCTGGTGCGTATAAAAGAATAAATTTAAATGACGATGAGATGAATGTAACTATCATGGGTAATTTTGATGTATATGATGGTTCTGTAATTCCTGTTTTTCAGCATACAGGAAAATGGTACAATTATTTTAGCGGCGATTCAATTGAAGTTATCGATGTTAATGCTGTAATAGCTTTAAGCCCCGGTGAATACCGCGTATATACAGACGTTAAGTTAGAGCAGCCCGAGATTATACAGTCAGCACCAAATCTTAATCAGCTTTCATCTCAAAGTATTTCTGCTTTTCCAAATCCTTCAGCAACTGATTTCACCATTAAATATAATACGTACCACACCTCAATGATAGAATTCAATATTATGAATGTGTCGGGAGAAGTTGTTTACTCCAAAGATATTGAAGCAACAAAGGGCGCGCAATCAATTATCTGGAATGGGAAGAATGAAGCAGGTACAAAATTACAGGCAGGAGTTTATTTAGGGCAGATTGTAACCGATAAAGAAATTCAGACAATAAAGCTCATTTTATTTTAAGCGAATTAAACGACCTTCAATTTGCCTAACGAATGATATAACTTATGCAAGTATCTGACATGTCGTGCAAAAGAAGCTCCTTCTTCTACCAATTCCCGTATGCTTCATGGTAACTGCACCGCAACAACTGAAGCACTTTTTCTTCTTATATATCTGCCAATGTTTTCTCAATTGATATACTTTTTTCCATTCATAAAACAGGAAGCAATACTCACGTACGTCTTTAACTATTTCTTTAATTTGTTTATTGCTTAAGAATTTTATGTGAGTTTCCGGATGAATTTTAACACGGAACAGCACCTCATTTTTTATGATGTTGCCTACTCCGGAAAAGATATCCTGATTTAAGAGCACATCGCATATCATTGCATCAGGAAATAACTTGAGCGACCTTGTCGTGCTGGCTGCATCCCACTGCGGAGACATTACATCGCTTTTCCAACTATAAACCTTATTTACATCTTCATCTATTATTTTGACCGAACAGGTGTATAAATTCAGTATTCCATTTTTAAACTGAAGGCTAAGTCGTGGTACAGTCTCCTTTTCCTCATTTATCCGATAGCTGCCAAACATCAAAAAATGAATTCGTACAAAGAAATGCGGGAAACAGATGATAAAATGTTTACCCCAGCTTTTGAAATCTGTTACACGTTCTCCTAAAAGCCTTTCCTTATCAGTTGAGGTATTTCCATGTACCTCAAGAATCTTCTTTCCCTTGAAGCATTGTACCTCTTCTTTTAGTATAACTATTGATGGGCCTTCCATTAGGCAAATTCCTGCTGCTCATCAGTATAATAAGTCTTTCGGGAATTAAGCTGGATGACATTGATTTTCCCTCCTGTCGGCGAATGCGTGTTTTTTGAGTTATGAACCTTTAAAAAGTCCCGTATCTCTCCACTTATCAAGTGAGGATCGGCTTTTTTTATCTGCTTTTCTGCATCAACAAGAACTGATTTGATGGCATCATTCAAAATTGCTATTCTGTCGGTAGGAATTTTATCACTGTGCGAAGTGGGAGCTAATCCAGCAGCCCACAAGATTTCATCTGCATATGCATTGCCTATTCCACGAATAATATGCTGATCCATTAAAAAAGCCTTAATGTTTAATGCTTTTGCTTCACTTAGCATTTTTGTAAGAGATGTGGGCGTTATTTTTTCTGATAATGCATCCGGAACTTCAGAACTGCTGGGTTTAAAGAAAGCTTTGCCTGTCTCATAAAATCAGAAATTACAAGGCTTGTTTTGTCGTCGAATATAAGCGCAGCTATTGTTTTTTTTACGGGTTTTACTTCATCAGAAACCTCAAGTTTCCCATGCAACATCAAGTGCAAGCCAAGAACAGTATCATTATCAAAAACAAAACGAAGTTCTTTTCCTTCTCTTTTCACCTCTGTTAACGTTGCACCTTCTAAGTATTTTTTAATATCAGCCGGCGAAGCATCAGTTTTCGCCTGATAATATATTTCTACAACCTCTACTTTTTTTCCCGAAAGTAGTTTCGTCAGATTACGTGAGAACACATTTAAATCGGGCAGTTCAGGCATACATATAAGAGATTAAGGGAAATACATAGTGGACTTAGGATAACATACAGCAAGGTGACTGCAAACAAATTATTATATCCTGCTCTCCTTTTCTAACTTCTTATTAATAACCACTGCAGCTTTGGCTCCCTGCGCCGCCGCCATTACAATCATCTGCATATCTTCTGTCATATCTCCAGCTACGTATAAGCCAGCCACATTTGTTTCTTGCGTGCGGCTACATTTAATAACTCCTT
>JACCZZ010000167.1 GCA_013695715.1 Chitinophagales bacterium
TATTATTACCAGAGTTATTCTAATCCCGATGTGCCATTGATTTTGCGCAGTGGTGCGAATAGGGGTTATCACGAAGCCTTTGGTACCCTTATGGGACTCGCTTCACTCCAAAAACCTTTTCTCGAAGGATTGGGAATGGTAAAACCGGGTGTAAAAACCAATGACACCTTGAAGCTCTTAAGCGAAGCATTAGACTATATTGTACATATTCCGTGGGGAAGCGGTGTTATGACTGAATTTGAGTATAATCTGTATGCTAAAAATCTCCCCCAAGATCAATATAATAAAACCTGGTGGGACTTAGTTAAAAAGTATCAGGGCATTGTTCCCCCAACACCCCGTGGCGAGCAGTATTGCGATGCGGCTACCAAAACGCACATAAATGATGACCCCGCAGGATATTATGATTACTCCATTGCCAATGTGCTGCTCTTTCAATTTCACACGTTTATTGCCGACAGCATCCTGCACCAGGATCCTCATGCTACTAATTATTGGGGAAACAAGCAAGTAGGTGATTTTTTGAAAACGGTAATGCAACCAGGTGCAAGCGTTGACTGGCGTGAAATGCTTATGACGAGCATTCATAGTGAGATGAGCGCAAAATCAATGGTGAATTATTTCGCTCCTCTGATGTCGTATCTTAAAAGGGTAAATACAGGCCGAACTTACATCCTGCCAGAACAACCCGTTTTTTAATTGTAGAATTTGTGAACTTAGCTAAAGCAAGCTTTCGAGTTTTTTACGAAGACGCATAGCCGTTGGCTTGGTAAACGTAAAAAAGAAATCTGAAACGTTGCCTTCACGGTCAATAAGATATTTCTGGAAGTTCCATAAAGGTTTAACAGATACTTTCCCATTCATTTTTTTGTCGGTGAGAAATCTGAATATAGGGTTAATGTTCTTTCCAGTTACATGTGACTTTTCAAAAATGGGGAAAGTGGCTACGAACTTGTCTTTACAAAATTCTTCTATCTCATTATTTTTCAGCGGTTCCTGATTTGCAAAATCATTTGAAGGAAAGGCGAGGATCTCAAATCCCTTGTTTTTGTAATATAGATAAAGGGTCTCCATGTCATGCAATTGCGGGGTAAAGCCGCAATGAGAAGCTATGTTTATAACTAAACATACTTTACCTGTATAGTCAGAAAATTTAACATCTTCTCCGTATATGCTTCGGAAATGCAGATCAAAAAACTTCATGCAGGTATAACAAAATTATTGCTTATAGGTTTAAAAGCCGCCATTTAGGATATATCTATGACACTGAAAATGAATAATTATCGGGTTCTCTATGCATCAGATTATGTGCATAGTTCAATTTGGTACCCTATAACCTTCATCCATTGCGTGGTAACGTAGGCGGCTTAGATATCAATTTGTGGTTCTGAAAGGATTTGGAATTTATCTTCAGTCAGCTTTTCGTTTAATGCCAAGCAAAGAGGGACGAATTACAGGAAACCAGAATTATTTTAACTCAAGAACAAGTCTGGCTGAGTGGCATGTCCGATCTCGCGAAGCCAATTACAAAACGGGCTGCCCTAATCGCGACAACGCTGGAGTGGCTGATTAATTGGATTCTGGGCTGATCAGGTTGGGACTGTTACCAGCTGATGAAAAGTACCTTTCAGAATTATTAAGCTGTGGCTATTTATTATTAGGGAGGATATTTAATCACCCCCATAAACTCCTCAATAACTTTTTAGGCAGCTTTGCTTTCACTAATTCATAAGATTGAAAAATGTATTTTTCCCATTGTTCTTTATTCAGCACAGAAAGATCTTCCACCAAAATCCATTTATTGCGAGCCATATATGGCGCTGGAATAATACCTGGAATAGACGTTAATTCATCAAATTCGTCATTTGTTACTTTGAACGAAATCCTAAGAGGAGGTGTAAGGCCAGCCACACAAAATATTTTGCCAGCTAAACAAAAACAGAGATCATTGCCCCACTTGATGTCTTCTGTTACAGCAGTCAATTTATTGCAAATTGATTGCAAAATCTCTATGTTCATTTTTCCCAAATTGTTTCCAAAAATAATGAACTATAAGACTGCCTAATAATGAAACGAGCTTATCTGTTGCTTCACATCTCTATTTTCCTATGGGGATTTACGGGCATCTTTGCACGTGCAATTGATTTAACAGAAGGCATGTTAGTATGGTATCGCATGCTGCTTACCTCAATATGCTGGCTTTTAATTGCCTTCTTTTCAAATCAGGTGAAGCGGCTTGCTTTCAAGGATGCATTCAGAATCAGCTTTGTAGGTTTGTTAGTAGCCGTTCACTGGCTCTTCTTTTATGGCTCCATCAAATATTCTAATATCTCCGTAGGCATGAGTTGCCTTGCAATGATTGCTGTTTTCTCCTCATTACTTGAGCCTTTAATCACGGGCCGCCGGTTTCAATGGTATGAATTACTGCTTGGGCTTCTCGCTGCAATCGGGATGTTTATGATCTTTCAATTTAATGTAGAGTACCGCACCGGCATCATGCTTGGGTTGATCTCAGCATTTCTTGGTTCCATTTTTACCATTCAGAATACAATGCTCATGACTAAATACAATTCTGAAACTGTAACAACGTATGAATTGTGCAGCGGCTTTATTTATCTCACGTTGCTGATGCCTGCTTATCTCTTTCTTTTTCCCACAAATAAGTATCTCCCTTCCGATAATGACTGGCTGTTACTTATGATTTTCACTATTGCCTGCACCGTAATCCCTTTCAATCTTTCAATGAAGGCATTAAAACATGTTTCTGCATTTACAGCTAACCTTTCAATAAATATGGAACCAGTATATGGAATTATTTTAGCTTTTATTTTTTATCATGAACAGAAAGAGTTACATCCGGGATTTTTTATTGGAACCTTTATAATATTACTTTCTGTAATTCTTTTTATGATCTTGAAATACCGGCAACACAGAAAGAGCAAAGCAGCACAAGGTTTAATTAACGCTGAGTTATCGTAAGCCTTTCCTGATTTAAGCCGTAAGAATTACTTATCCTGAACCTGGTTCTGAAATCCAAAAAATATTAGGTTCCATTTCCCGACCTGGAAACTTCCGCACCGAATCTGCATGATCGTATAAGAGTATATTTTGGGATGAATAAGCCTGGTTCGACTCAGCTTCATCTGGTTCTGAAATGATGATGCGAGGCTAAGATTTTTATTGGAATGAAGAGTACTTTTTCGTGCAAAGGCGTGCTGATTCATTTTCCTAAAAATTATGGTGCACAACAAGCCTATAGCAAAATAATAGCTAACTAAATAACGTGATGGCAAGTATTGCATGGAAAATTTATGTGTTTCGCGCAGCACCCCAGCAAGGCAAAGGATAAAGCAGCTTTAAATTTTCAGTCGTTTGTCTTAAAATAGATCACTTATATTTTATTAAAGCTCCCGTAATATGGCCTGAGCCAAGCCGGGTCGTTTTATATCAGGGAATAGGTTCATTTCAAAATCTTTCATGCCACAGAAGCATTGTGATGCGATAGGTACATAGGCCGTTCATGTAATTTGCTTAGCACACCGCATACT
>JACCZZ010000204.1 GCA_013695715.1 Chitinophagales bacterium
GAAGCTCCCATGATTGCCGCTGACCGGCAGGCTGACAACACGGACGTATACGCCTTCCGCTCACCTGATAACCCTAACACAGTAACAATTATTGCGAATTACAGTCCAGACGAAGTTCCTCAGGGTGGACCTAATTATTATCAATTTGGTGAGGATATTCGTTACGAAATTCATGTCAAAAACGATCCTGATACGCAGGGTGATGATATAATTTATCGTTTCGAGTTCAGCATCACTAATGAGGATCCTACCACGTTCTTTTACATAAGGTTAGGTCAGCAAAATCTGAAAGAAACCTATACTTGCCAACGCAGTGTTGATGGTGGAAACACCTTTCAGACCATAATATCTGACGGATTTGTACCACCTAATAATGTAGGTCCACGTTCGATAACAAGGCCTGTCGGTTTAAATACTACCTATGCGGATTTGCGGAATAACGGTATCATGACTGCATCTACAGGTGAAACTATTTTCTGTGGCCCCTCCGATGATCCTTTCTTTGTGGATCTAGGTGCTATTTTCGACCTTGCTAATGTAGTAGTTCCCGATCTCCCTGCTCCCCGTCCTCCAAAAGATGGTCTTTCCTGCAAAAATACCAGATCATTAGTCATCAAAGCTCCAATCTCAACTTTGCAAAAAGATGGTAAAGATGTTTCTCAGGCCATAAATATTTTAGATTCTGATTTTATCATTGGTGTTTATGCTACAGCAAGCCGTCAGAGTATGAAAGTTCTTAGCCCAATTGGAGACAAACCAACCACTAGTGGTAATTGGATACAGATATCCCGCCTTGGAATGCCTCTTAATAATGAGGTTATTAATCCTATAGGAGTGAAGGATTTCTTTAACTCCCAGGATCCTTATAATGAAACTGAGTTCGAGAAGTACTTGACAAATCCTGAATTGGCTCTCTACATGGATAATACCCAGTTCGGAACAGCTGTACCTAATTTAAAGGATTTAAGAATTCAATCGAATTCATTACAGATGTATGATTTCAGAAATTTCCATAATGGTGCTGCCGGTTTATTAGGCGATCCTGCTACAATAGGAACAGCATTAGATCCTGCCCTATACGGTGAGTACTTATTACGTCCCGGTCAACCGCGCTCTTTAGATATATTACCTATATTTCATACAGGTGTTCCAAATTTACCGCCTTATCAGCTTGCAACAGGAAAACCTGCCGGCAATCCGCTGGCTCCTGGTAAACCTTTTGTAAATAACTTCTTACCAACTTTTGGAGATATGCTTCGGTTGAACATGGCAGTACCTATTACTCCCCGCAATGATCCCAACTTTAGCACACTTGGCTTGATTCAGGCAGTAGTACTTGGACTTACAGATCCTGCATATAATACAACCACAGCGTTGCAGTTTATTCCAAACATGGATGGATTCCCTAACGGACGTAGGTTAGAGGATGATGTAACCCGGATTGAGCTACAAGCCGTAAGTGGTGTAGTGCTTGCCGCACTTGGATTCTTCTATGATGATTACACAGTAGGTGATCCTAGTGGAGGAATTACACCGAATTTACTTCAGGTGCTTGGATTCACTACAGGTGTTGAGAAGAATGATGTGCCTCTTGAGAAGAATTTCCCTTTTATGGCATTTCCTCATAATGGTTTCCTCAGTCCCTGCTCAAAAGAGGGAGAACTTAGTGACATGTTGTTATACCCAAATCAGGGCGACAACATGAAGCTTGCAGCTCCTGAATTGTTCATGTCTACTTATCCTAATCCTGCAAGTACTCAAACTACTTTCAAATATAGGGTTCAGGACAATTCAACAGTGACTCTTAGAATTTCAAATTCGGAAGGCAAGGTAATTGACACTCCGATTAATGCAAAAACCGTAAGTAGTGGTACGTATGAATTAAATTATAACCTGGGAAATCTTCCATCAGGAACTTATTTCGCCGCTCTTTACAATAAAGATCAAATGGTTCAGTATGTTCAGTTCGTAGTTTCAAAATAAGTTTTTATATAATTTTTTAAAAAACAGTCCCGTCTTTTCGGGGCTGTTTTTTTTTGCATTGTTCCTGCAAAATCTTAGAAAGTTAAATCGCTATTTGAGAATTATTCGTAAATCGGATATTTGAACTATTGTATCCAATTTTACACTTGCTAAATTCCTTCTATGAGTTTTATTAAAAAGAATTTCTACCTCATTTCAATTGTCATTTTGATATTATTTGTAGGTATGATCGTTCTGTTTCGTCAAAAGGAGCCGGATGTTCCACAATTAAAAAGCAGGGTAGGAGGTATTTCCCTTGGCGGCGAATGGATAAATACCAAGCAAGCTATTGATGGGCTGATTGAAAAGCTCAGGAAGAATCCTGATGATATTAAATTAAAAATTCAGCTTGCGCAGGGATATATTCAAGAGGCTCGAATAACCGGTGATTATACATATTATGATGAAGCCTGCATCAAATTAATGAATAGTGTGCTTAAAAAGGAACCCAATAATTTTGAAGCTCTTGTTACACTGGCCACTGCTTATCTGTCGCAGCATCATTTTCAGGAGGGATTGGAAGTGGGACTCCGCGCTAAGAAAATTAATCCACATGCAGCTTTTGCATATGGCGTACTTACCGATGCTTATATCGAAATGGGTAAATACGATAGTGCGATAGTTATGGTAGATTCCATGTGCGCTATACGTCCCGATCTGACGTCGTATTCCCG
>JACCZZ010000206.1 GCA_013695715.1 Chitinophagales bacterium
ATTACATAGCTTCTGCAACCACCTCCTGAACTTCAGGAATCATACGTTTTAGCAATCCCTCTATACCTGCTTTTAAAGTGATCATAGAAGAAGGGCACCCGCTGCAAGATCCCTGCAGCATCAATTCTACACGTCCTTCATGATAAGATTTGAATTGAATTGCTCCACCATCCATCTCTACAGCGGGCTTTACATATTGATTGAGCATCTCCCTTATCTTTTTTACTATATCAGCTTCGTCTTGAGTGCCCGCTTTATGCGATGTACTATAATTCTTTGAGACAATCTCTTTTCCTTCCTCAATATAATTTTTAATAAACTCGCGCAGCACTGGAATTGTTTCGGTCCATTCAGAATCAGGGGTCTTTGTTATAGTAACGAAATTGTTCATGATAAAAACGCCCTTCACAAAAGGAAACGCGAACAATTCTGTAGCAAGGGGTGCCTCTTTGGCGCTTCCTTCATCTGCAAAGTCTGCCGAATTATTCGGAAATAGCATAACATCGGTTACAAACTTCATTGTCTCCGGGTTAGGAGTCATTTCGGTATAGATGTCTATAAGCTTTCTCGTGGCGGTTGTTTCCATATTAATTAAATTATGTGCAAAGTTAACAAAAACATGGTGAGCATGGTTCCGGCTAAATCCGATATGGTTTTCATGAATTTTGTTGAACTGAAAATTTAAAAAGTGACAGAGACCAAATTCACATACTAAGATTCTTTTATCTTTTTACTTACATTTCATTCGTGAAAAAAGTAAGAACAAAATTGCTCAGGAGGAAATCACTTTTAAAGCCTCAGTCGAAGGTTAAAGCTGCTGGTGCTCCGCCAGGGCAGATCATTTATATCGGCGATGAAAGAAGTGAAGCTGTAAAGATTAGTGTGATAGATTACGATGATGCTCACTTAGAAGAAAATATCTCTTATAGCGCTGAAGATTGTTTTAAATATAAGAATACGCTTACGAATACCTGGATCAATGTAGACGGGCTTCATAAAACGGATATTATTGAGAAGATCGGCAAAAATTACGGCATCAACTCTCTGGTGCTTGAAGATGTGGCTAACACTAACTCCCGACCGAAGATTGATGACTATAAAGAATATGTATTTATTATTTTGAAGATGCTCACCTATGAAAAGGAAAAGAGAAATCTGAACATTGAGCATGTAGCTTTGGTTTTAGGGAAAAACTTCGTTATTTCTTTCCAGGAAAATGAGGGGGATCTTTTTGACACCATCCGCGCCAGATTACGTGATAAGGAATCACGCACCCGCCATCTTGGATCAGATTACCTATTGTATTGCCTGATGGATAAAATAGTTGATGAGTACTTTCTGATCATTGAGGCAATGGGGGAAGATCTGCAGGAAATGGAGGAGGAGGTATCAGATAAACACTCAGAGGGTTTTATACAACGTTATAACGATTTGAAAAGGAACAGTGTTTATCTGCGTAAATCTGTTTGGCCACTCCGCGAGGTTATTAATTATATGTTGAGGGATGAAGTACCACTGCTACAAATGAAGGTACTCCCTTTTATCCGTGATCTGTATGATCATACAGTGCAGGTGATAGATGTAACAGAAACATATCGCGATCTGTTTTCTGACATTCTTGAGCTATATCTTTCTACGCTTAGCTTGAAAATGAATGAGGTTATGAAAGTGCTTACAATCATTTCCACAATTTTTATTCCTCTTACGTTTATAGTAGGTGTGTATGGAATGAATTTCAAAGTAATGCCTGAGCTGAATTGGAAATATGGTTATCTCATGGTTTGGGGAATTATATTCATTGTAGCTGCAAGCCTGATTATTTTTTTTAAAAAGAAAAAATGGTTTTAGAAGCCCTTTCGTTGTTGAAAAATTCATTCTGAACAGTGCAGATTTATAGCTTCCCAAACCATTTCTGGTTCGTAACCTTTTCTTATCAGGAAACTTGAGAGTTTTTGTTTATGAGCAAAGCTGTTAAGGTTTTTCAAAGTGGCTGCTTTCTTTTTAAGAGTTTTTACTAATGTCAATTTATAATCATCCTTACTTATTTGTTGCATTGCTTTGTTAATGCAATATTCAGAAATGCCTTTAGACTTTAGCTGCTGAATTATTTTATTTCTCCCCCAGCTTTTCATTTTGTATTTACCCCGTGCAAAAGCCATCGCATAACGTTCCTCATTAAGAAATCCTTCTTCAATAAGCTTTACTATAATATTTTCAAGATCATTTCCATATTGACCTAACTGAAGCAATTTATGCCGCACCTCCTGCTGGCTGCGTTCCTGGTACGCACAGTATTTTTTTGATCGTTCAAATGCTTGTGAACTGGTAAAATACTTTTTATTAGGAGCTGATTCCATCTAAAACAATTTGAAATCATAGTATGTACAATATTGCAATAAAGGCTATTCTCACCTTTGCTTGTCAGTATTTATGTTTAAAGTTATTTATTTGATGTTCTTTATAAAAGTATATATTACCTGGAGGGGAATGGGAACTTACTATCTAAGTGTTAGAAAGCATCAAAATCGAAACTGCACTGCATGGTGGTGCAGTTAATTTACCATCAGCAGTTTGGTAAGGCATGTAACGGAACCGTCTTCATTCGAGGCAAAAACTAAGTATACTCCGGTTGCGGCTCTTTCTCCACTGTATTTTTTTCCATCCCAATTTACCTGTCCACCGAGTGCGGTGGTACGAAAAATCAGGTTGCCTTCAGCATCAGTAATCTTTACCTCAGCGTTGTTCACGATGCCAGAAATGGCGATCGGCCCTGTATAACTCTCCCTCACAGGGTTAGGAAACACTAAAGGTGCACAGCTTTTTACCGATCCGCTAGTAGCATCTCCCCTGTAAACAAGAATGCCTCTCTCAGTACCTATGTATACTTCACCGGTGCTGTAATCTATATCAAGGGATGTAATGAAATCGGAAAACAATGGGCTGTTATCTTTGGTAAAATGAAGGATCTCTTCTGAACCATCTTCTGAAAAAAGCCATACGCCGTTGTCAGTTGCAAACCATTTACGATTAGCTCCATCAACAACAATCTTCTTTACATTCTCTGTCCCAAGCAGGTAACCATTATATCCATCGGTAGCGGTAATTACTATTTGCTGAGCATCGCACGGTATTTCAGCAAAAACATCACCGGGACAATAATAAACTGTCACCCCTTCAGCAGTTCCAACCCATATGTAGCCATTCTTATCAGTAGCTAGGCAGTTTACGCTAAGAGTGGGCAAATTGCCAAGGCCGGCACCTTGCTGCAGCTTTTTGTATTTATCATCAGATGTGGCGTCAAGATCATCACCATAATTGTACACCATAATGCCCTGTCGGGGCAATACAAACCAGACCTGATTATAATCATCGAAAGCAATCTCAGTAATCCAATTCTGATCAATTGTAAATGGTGGCTGAAAATCAAGCCATGTGCCATCTGCTTTTTTTACACATATCGGAACGAGTGCGCCCAAATTCGATACCCACATATTGCCGGATTTATCAAAAGCAATATCAGACGCCTTCACCCTCTTACTATCACCATTAGTTCCGCTGAGGGTACTATTTTCATTTGTATACTGGTTTGTTATTCCCAAAGAATCGTCGAACTCCACTATGCCAAGCCATAGGCTGCCAAAATATGTACGGTTATTTGCAGGATTCACTGTTACACAAACAATATCGAAGGTGTCTTTCAGTATTGGTGTATTTGATACATCAAAGTGCTTCCAAATATCATCTATGCGGGCAAAAAAACCATCCTGATTAAAGGTGAATCCAAATGAGGGATTGTAACCACCCGGAGCAACATAAAGATTATGCGAGTTACTGTTCACAGCCAGGTCAAATACACGTGAGGTCCATGGTCCATTAGGGTATATAACTTCCTGGTAGCCATTTGAATATTTTTTTAATCCCTGATATAAATCGGCAATCCAAATAATCCCGTCCTCTTCAATAGCCTGATAAGGTTGCGCGGAGCTTATAGAATCCATCTCATTGGAGGTGGTGTTAATTGTCATCACTCTTGATCCATACGGATTTAGCTGACAAATAAGAAGCTTGGTTGGTCCGGCCTCCATCTTATAAACCAAATAACCATTACGAATCAGCCACGGCGTCCAAGCTGTTCCTAACTGCTGAAATATAGTATCCCCTTTAGAAGTGTAAACGGTTCCATTGAAGGTAACAACATCTGTAAACTTCCCAGGTGCAAGCCCATCAATCTGCTGAAAGGTATACCAGTGGCTGAAGTCTACAAGATTCGGGTCGCTCAGTTCACCACGCAGCACCCCCGAAACAGTAGCTGCATATAGGAAGGTGCCATCGCAGGTAACATCATTTACCTGAAGATTACTACCATTTGGACCTATATAGTAAGTATCTTTTATTTCAAACTTCACCAGGTTTATTACCACTATCCCAAAGCCACAACTTATATATGCGTAATCACCATAGAAGTACACACCATAAATTGATTTATCTCCTACAATGTTCTTACGCTCAATATCAGAGATGTTGATCACCTCTCCATCTTTCAGAATGTCAATATTTGCATTTGCATAACATACAACAAGAAGGTTATGTACTTTATCAAAAGCAACAATCCTTGATTCAATATCTGATAAACCCGTCACCTTGCTAAGCTCCTCAATTGAATTATCTTCCTTATTTACACTGTAAATAGAAATTTCTGAAGCGCAATAGATTTTATTATTTGAAGCTGTTACACTGTATGCATTGCCATAAGGGAGTTCTGCTTTCCATTGACCCAGTGATAATGATTGTGAGGAGGCAACCAGCGAGCTAATGAACAAAAAGGCAGTTGTCAGTAAGGAAAAGTTTCTCATAGAAGCGAAAATAGAAAGAATTGATTAGCTGCTTTTAAACGCTTATATCTACTGCTTAGTATTAAAGACAGACGGTGTGCCAGTTAATAGAAGATATTGAAATGCAGGTTCTTGAAATCAATAATAAAAAATTAATAACAAGGGCGTGCCCCAATGCTGCTTACCTCTCACGCAAAAGCTCGAAAGCAGCAGAGGGTCAGGCTTTGCAGGGGTACGCTTCGCTCCCGTGCCGGCTCACTCACTTTGCCACGC
>JACCZZ010000230.1 GCA_013695715.1 Chitinophagales bacterium
TTTTCAAATGGGAAATCATTTAATCCCAGTAATTTCAATTTAAATAGATCCAGAAAGTCATTGTCATCCTCTGCACCGAGATCACCAAATATATCCATCTGTACATTCACGGTGGTACCAATCTGTAGTTCACTTTTGAAGCTTCCGCAAATACCAAAATTGATAGCAAGGTCCCAATTGTCTGCCGGCAGGATTTTGCCTAAATGATAAGCGGTAAAGGTGCTTCCCGGTCCGGTGATCATCAATTCAATCGCATGGTTACAGAACTTTCTTTTCTTATCTTCCTCTAGCAGGTATTCTTCCAGAGGTTCAATTTCTTTCCTCGTACCTGCAACGATTAATAACTTCATAAATAAAAATCATTTCCCCTGCTCAATTATTGAACTGAGTACCTGTAAGAATCCTTATCATTATTTTACTTTTGCAAAAATATTCGTAATTAATGCTTTATATAACCCGCAAAGAACATTTTAATGCTGCGCACCGGCTCTTTAACGCGCTCTGGAATGATGAAGAGAATGAAGCAGTCTTTGGAAAGTGTTCAAATAAAAATTTTCACGGGCACAACTACAATTTGTTCGTTACTGTCAGGGGTAACCCAAATCCAGAAACCGGATTAATTGTAAATGCAAAAAATTTAAGTGCTCTTATTAAGGCTGTTATATTAGATAAAGTAGATCATAAAAATCTTAATCTGGAAGTTGCTTTTCTAAATGGAATAATTCCAAGCACAGAAAATTTAGCAAAAGCGATATGGAATCAGCTCAATCCACATATCACCGAATGCGAACTGCATTGTGTTCGGTTATTTGAAACAGAAAATATTTATGCCGAATATTATGGTGAATGATGCATTAGTTATTTAGAAGTTATTTTATTTCGACAGCTTCTCCTTAGGAGAAGGGTTAGGGATGAGGAGAAAAAGAGGCATTATTAAAGAAAATAAAATTATGAAGCTGGAAACCGAAAATCCAACCACTGAAACATTAACAAACTGTTTTCAGGAAATCATCCAAAGCGTTGGCGAAAACACAGAGCGGGAGGGTTTAGTTAAAACTCCATTGCGTGCTGCCAAAGCGATGCAGTTTTTAACACATGGGTACCAAATGGATCCGGAGGCGATCCTTAAATCTGCTATGTTCCAAGAGCAATACAGCGAAATGGTAATCGTAAAAGATATCGAAATGTATTCTATGTGTGAACATCACCTTCTGCCATTTTTCGGTCGTGCACATATCGCCTACATCCCTAATGGATATATTGTAGGCTTAAGCAAGCTTGGCAGAATTGTAGATGCCTATTCGCGGCGGCTGCAGGTTCAGGAGCGGCTGACACACCAGATCTTAGACTGCATCCAGCAAACACTAAATCCTATGGGGGTTGCTGTTGTTATAGAAGCTAAGCACCTGTGTATGATGATGCGTGGTGTTCAAAAACAAAATTCCGTTGCCACAACATCTGCTTTTACAGGTGAATTTGCCCACGACAGAACACGGGCAGAATTTATCAGGCTGATTGCTGCTGATCTGATGAACTAATTTCGCAAATTGCCTCTCTGTTCTCAAAGGAATTCTTATCAATCCTCTTTGTCACCTCTATTAACCATTGCATAGTAATTTCATTAATTTTGCACCGCCTTTTGGGGTTCACACAGCGACTGCTGGTATCCACCGCAAATCACAATAGATCTTAATTGTTAATGAAAGCATATGTATTTCCAGGCCAGGGCGCACAGTTTTCCGGCATGGGAAAAGATATCTTCGAAAAAAGCGCTGTTGCCAGAGAATATTTTAAAGAAGCAGATAACATTCTGCAATACAATATTTCAGAGGTGATGTTTGCCGGAGGTGAAGATGAACTGAAGCAAACTAAGGTAACGCAGCCGGCAATCTTTATTCATTCAGTAATACAGTCAATGGTTGCAGGCAATGATTTTCAACCCAATATGGTTGCCGGTCATTCCCTGGGCGAGTTTTCGGCTCTTGTGGCAAATGAATGTCTGTCATTTGAAGATGGTTTGCTGCTCGTTTATCAAAGGGCACTTGCCATGCAAAAGGCATGTGAGATTCAACCCTCTTCTATGGCTGCTATTTTAGGGTTGGAAAACGAAACCGTTGAAGCAATTTGTGCCTCAATTGATGGTATTGTTGTTCCGGCAAACTATAACTGTCCGGGTCAGTTGGTAATAAGCGGAACGATAGAAGCAGTAAATGAAGCCTGCGAAAAATTGAAGACAGCAGGTGCAAAGCGGGCCATGCTTCTAAATGTAGGTGGTGCCTTTCATTCTCCTCTGATGGAGCCCGCACGCCAGGAACTTGAGGCTGCTATCATGCAAACAGAGTTCTCTGTTCCTGTCTGCCCCATCTATCAGAATGCTACCGCTTCAGCAGTGCTCGATCCTGAATTAATTCAAAAAAACCTGATTGCGCAGTTAACTGCACCTGTACTCTGGTGGCAGTCGGTTGATGCTATGATTAATGAGGGAGCTACAACATTTATTGAATGTGGTCCCGGCAACGTA
>JACCZZ010000247.1 GCA_013695715.1 Chitinophagales bacterium
CAGTTATTTCTTTCAGAGATTCACATATTTCCAATTTCCCCCACCTTAGAAAATATTGTTTCCTGGGATGCCGGTTGGTATCTTTCCATTGCAACCGAAGGGTATAAGGATAATGCAGGAGCTTCAAGTAATTCTGGGTTTTACTTTTTATTCCCTCTTGTGTGGAGCCTTATTCATTACAACATTATTGGCATTCTGATACTTAATATAATTTTTTTTGCTGTCGGCTTCACTATTTTGTCAAACCTGTAATCACTTTCTGTAAATGATACAATTCTATGGTTAAGCACACCCTCTCTGTTTTTTATTTTCGTACCTTATTCAGAAGCACTTTTTTTCCTACTTGTCGCAATAACGCTTTACGGCATTATTCATAAAAAGATTTATTTGATTTGGATAGGTCTGTTTTTAGCTGCGCTATGCAGGTCAACTGTCGTTTTCCTGATTCCTGCATTTCTTGTAATGGAGCTGTTGGTAAATAATAGAAACGAGTGGTACAAATCCTTTTTCAGATATCTTTTTACTTATGCTTTTCCTTTACTTGCGGGTTTAGCAGTTTTTGTATGGTATCAATATTATGAAACAGGAGTTTGGTTTGCATATTTTAAGCAGCAGTCTTCTAATTGGGGTCACAAATTAGCAATGCCAGTGTTGCCATTCGGCGATTTTGAAGGCCATAGACTGATATGGCTAAATGCAATGGCAATGTTTACCGCACTGATTGCATTAATTATTTTGATAAGAAAGGGTTTCTTATGGTTATCTCGAAATATTATCGAGCCCAATAGAATTTTATCGCTCTCACTCTCTTACCTGGTAGTTACCATGTGCTTTATAATATTCTTCAATCCAACCTGGACTGATGGTGGCAGAACTATGTCTGCCGGTATGCACCGATATACATTAGCTACTCCTTTTTTCTTTGCCTTTCTCGCTGACAAATTAAAGCAGGAAACAAATTATAAATTAAGAAACTTCATAGGCGTATTTGTTCTGGCAAATATTGTGTGGCTCGCATTTGGCAGCTATATCCATATACAACAATGGTTATTGTTTAATGTAAATTTTTTACTGATTTTATTATACATGCTATATGCTAGCAAAAGATATTTATGGGCATCAATTGCTATCGCTGCATTTAATATTATGGTGCAGCATCAACTATTTCAGATATTTATTTCCCGGGTTACTTCTGCAGACTAAGATTTGTATAATATTTGAAAAGGCCTAATGCATCACAAACAATCTCAGTCCTGTAAGAACCCGAATTGTTTATTCTTATTCTTAATTCTTACTTCACCAGATTTCCAGTGATTCTCATCAGGTCTGTTTCCTGCATTTTAGATGTATATAGCGCATCGGCCAATCTGAATTTTGCATCTATAAGGTTTTTCTGTATTTCACGCAATTCTAAATCTGATAACTGCCCAATGCGGTAGCTTTCGCTTGCAATGTTCAGATTTTCCTGTGCATACTTTAAATTTTGTTCTTCCAACCCGAGCAGCTTGAGATTATTCTCATAATCAAGATACATTTGTTTCAATTGTGATTGCAAAGAAAGCATCGTTTGCTCTTTTTGTAATTGTGTTGTAGTAAGGGAGATCTTATCATTTTGGTGCTGCCGGCTTATATTGAACCCATCAAATATATTGAAGCCGGCTGTTAAGCCATAATAAAAGCTGCTGTTGTTGTTAGAGAGCAAAAAGCCTGATTCAGACTTCGACCTTAATACATCATAGCCTGTAGAAAAAGTAAGTGAGGGATAACGGAGCGAATTTGTCTGCTTTACATTCAGTTCTGCAAGCTTCACATATTGATCAGATAGTTTAAGGTCAAGATTGCCCATCAGCAGGTCTTCACGAAGTTTATCATAGGTTAAGGTGGGTTGTTGCTGGATAGTAGTATCTACAGAGAAATCAGAACTCACATCCCGCGAAAGCAATTCGTTAAGCTGCACCTTTGACTTTTGCAGTTGTGCCTGCTGCTGTAACATCGAGGTTTCATCCCCATTAAAATCTACCGTGGCTTTCAGTACTTCTATTTTAGAGGCGCTGCCAACGGAGAAGCGGACTTCTGTTATTCCTTTTCTGAAAGAAGAGATTGTAAGCTGTTCATTGAGCGCATTCAACAGGTACTGATCGCGTAAAATAGTATAGTAAGCTACCATGATCAATGACATCGTATTTTCTACCTGCTGCTTCGCTTGCAAATAGCCATTCACCTCAAGGGTCTTTAATTGATCCTGGGTGATGAACATGCTTAATCCATCAAATAATGTCCAGTTTAAGCCCGCATTTGCTGAAGCAGTAGTATTCTTTGCACCCGTTTTTTGAACTTCATCACCAGAAAAATAGACCTGGTCGCTGTTATTAATGCTCTGAATCAAGCTTCCAGACATGCCTACTGTCGGAAGAAATCCTGCATTTCCTAAAGTGACATTATTCGAAGAAATCGCAGCATCATTTCGTGCAATTTGTACGCTGTAATTGTTCTGTAATCCAATCTGCAGCGCATCATCAAGAGAGAGCACCTGCTGAGCATACATCGGTGTGGCCAAACAGAAAACAATCAAGCCGGTCTTAAAAATTTTTAGTATCATAAGTTAGCTTATTCAAAAATTGTTGTTTGAAATAGACCTTCGCGTTAGCTTAGAAGTCTTGGGTAAAACATCACGCAATCTTTAAGGTAGTAGACATCATCAGGAGACTTCCACCACCTCTCTTTCAGCAGGTGCCTTAACGGTGGGTACAGCTTTTCTTTCAACAGAGAGATAGGAATACATGGCTGGCACAATATACAGGGTAAGAAAAGTAGAGAAGATCAACCCGCCAACAACGGCAATACCCAGTGATTGACGGCTTTCTGCCGATGTCCCCAATGAGAGTGCTATCG
>JACCZZ010000254.1 GCA_013695715.1 Chitinophagales bacterium
GTCTGATAGATGTAATAGCTGTGCAATCCGTTTTCGGCAGTAAAATTTTCAAGAAACATATCCTCTTTCCTTTCCACGGCATTTTGAATATTGCAGCGGGTAACACCTCCAAGTGTAGCAATCCATACATTTTGGGCATCACCATTAACTGACAACACATTATCATTTGCCAGACCATCATTTTGTCGAATTTGAAGAACTTCTTTTTTATCTCTTCGAACAAAAAAAACTCCTTCATCGAAACTGCATATCCATATGTTGTTTCTTTGATCTTCATAAATAGAAGTGATCATTGGTTCTTTTCGTCCTTTGTTCAACTTTATCTTTTCTATCTGATCGATTCCAGATGAATCAAGAAGTGTTCTGAATAATCCTTCTTTTGTAGCAAACCATAGATAAGAATTACTTGCATATAAAACAGCTTGTATTGAATCCCTGATTTGCTGGCCACTCAGCGTCATCCATTCAAAGAGAGCGGGAAATTGATCAAGACCTCTGGAGGGAGAAACAACCCAAAAATTCCCCTCTGCATCTTCAATAATGTCTGATACTTTTACATTTTCATAACTATGAGAGGCATCATAAACATTTGCATGAAAGTTATCTTTAAGAGAGATACATACCAGCCCTTTGCCAGAGGTGCCAATCATTAACCTGCTGGTGTTCTGGATTGCAAGGGCAGTGACAGCACCATGGGCCCATCCGCGACTAAATAGAAGGAATAGAAAATTGATTGCTGATAGGGTCAAACTGACAACACCCTCATCTTCTGTTCCAATCCAGGTATTCTCTTAAAGAAAAAATCTTTCGCCCCTAAGGGGCTTTGTGGTTGTGTGTTTCTGGTTTCTACCATACTGACGCTCCTACAGAGCTAAGCAAGCATTGATGGACCAAAAACAGTAACAATAGAAACTGAGTGTATAAACAATCTAAGATCACCTTACAAGATATTTTTTTTTGATCATTAATTTAAGTAGCTTTACATCCATTATAGAGTTGGGCACTGTGCTGCCGCAAAAAGATTTCATATCTCTTAGCAGATTACTTTCTCCTTCTCATGTATTTCGCAGCAAAGCATAATTGCCAATAGGCAAGGATGAAGGGCTTTGCGCATTCATAAAAACAACAAATTAATGACTTTTGAAAAATTAAATCTTTCAGCGCCTATTTTACAGGCATTGAAGATGAAGGGTTATGTAAACCCTACTACAGTACAACAAAAAGCTATACCTGTAATTCTGGAAGGAAGCGATGTGTTTGGAAGCGCACAAACAGGATCAGGTAAAACAGCAGCATTCGCTTTGCCCTTGCTGCAATTGATGAGTAATAAACAGCAATCATCCCGGGCTATCCGCACACTTGTTCTCGCTCCCACCCGTGAGCTTGCGGTGCAGATCGGCGAAAGCTTCAGAGATTACGGAAAAAATCTCGGAATGAAACATGTTGTAATTTTTGGCGGGGTATCACAGCATGCACAAACTACTCAACTTCGCAATGGTGTATCCATTGTAGTTGCCACACCCGGCAGGTTGCTTGACTTGATGGAACAGGGATTTATAAAACTAAATGACGTTGAATACCTTGTTCTTGATGAGGCAGACAAAATGCTTGATATGGGTTTCATACACGACATAAAAAAAATAGTTTCTAAGGTTCCTGCAAACAGGCAAACCTTGTTTTTTTCTGCAACGTTACCACCGGAGATTAAAAAGCTTGCCTCTGCATTACTTCGTCATCCGGTTACAATAGAAGTAAAGCCTGCTCCCGGATCGGAAGTGATGGTAGAACAAAAATTATTTATGGTTGATAAGATCAGCAAAACAGCACTGCTTTGCGACCTTATCAGGAATGAGCCAATTTCACAGGCACTCGTATTTACAAGAACGAAACGTGGAGCCGATAAGCTTGTAAAGGCTCTTGGGCAGAAAGGCATTCGTGCACAGGCCATACACGGAAACAAATCGCAAAACATACGTCAACGTGCACTTGATGATTTTAAAACAAGGCGGGTAACAATGCTAGTGGCAACAGACGTGGCATCGAGAGGCATTGATGTTAAAGAACTTCCATACGTAATCAACTACGACTTGCCAGACCAGGCAGATTCCTATACCCATCGCATTGGTCGCACGGCACGTGCCGGAGCTAAAGGTTTTGCGTACTCATTTTGTAGTCCCGATGAAAGAATGCTGCTTAGAGATATTCAAAAAACTACTGGTTATGCCATTCCTGTTCAGGAACATGCTTATAAGAGTAATCTTCATGCTAAGATGATTGAAAAAGAATCTTCCAGAGCTTCTGAATATTCTTCAAAGAGACCAAATGACAGGGTTGAAAGAAGCCGGAGATATTCAAGAGTCTGAGGAAGATTATCTTACAGTAATAAAAAAATGAATGCCTCCGCTAATCAGAAAGAATCTGAAGATGCAGGGTATTTGTATTTAAAAGACTATCTTTAACATCTAATTTTTAATAAACAATAACAATGAAAAAAGGTAAAGTAAAATTTTTTAATAATTCCAAAGGCTTTGGATTTATTTGCGACAACGAGTCAGGAAAAGATGTTTTTGTTCATGTTTCTGAATTAAGAGACGACATCCGTGAAGGAGATGACGTCACATTCGATGTCGCCGAAGGTAAAAAAGGTTTAAATGCAGTAGGCGTTCAGCTTGCTTCATAAATAGTTTTATCTTTTTACAAATCCGTTTAGAAATCCTGAACGGATTTTTTTATGCCCCGGCCTGTCTTAAAGTGGTAATTCAGAATTATCACCTTCAATGCTATCAAGCCTAAGCCTTCATTTGATTTATGAATACTACAAAATTGCTTCTAATTGCCTTAGTTGAGAAATCTTGTCTGATTGGAGGCTGCTATGAAATCGAAATTCCAAATGCCATGCCTAACGGTTTTTAATTACCTGTTTGGGTAATTTATTATACATTTGACAATTGAAAGGATTATGAAAGTTGATAGAAAAACTGAAGAAAAAATCTTAGAAGCAGCAGAAGAGGTGTTTCATGAAAAGGGTTTTGATGGGGCTAGAATGCAGGAGATTGCAGAGCAAGCGGGAATTAATAAAGGATTGTTACATTATTATTTTAAAACAAAAGATAAGCTCTTTGAAGCAATTTTTAGTGTGGCATTAAACAGGATCGTTTCCAAAATTATTGCAATTCTTGAAATGGATGTGGCTTTACATGAAAAGATAAACATGATTGTTGATCAATACATGGCATTGCTTCTTAAAAATCCTGCCCTTCCAAGGTTCGTATTGAATGAGTTAAACAAAAATCCTGATAGGTTTATTTCAAAACATATCAATAAGGATGTAAAAATCGCCTTTTTAAAATTTGTTGCTTCCGTGCAACAGGAAATAAATAACAAAAAAATTCAGCCAATAGATGCACGGCAGCTATTTATCAATATTATTTCTTTAACAATTTTTCCTTTTGTAGGCCGACCTTTACTTCAAGTAGTTTTTGGAGCAGATAATACTGAGTTTAAGCAGCTTTTGGTTGAACGTAAAGAACACATCAAGAAGTTTATAAATAATGCAATAGAAATCTAAAAAAATTTGAATTTTGTTTACCCAAATGGGTAATTTAGCTATTGAAAATAAAAACATTACTTATGGGAAAACCAGAGGTCTTAATTTGTCGGTGCAGGTCCAACAGGGCTTATGATGGCTTGTCAACTTG
>JACCZZ010000289.1 GCA_013695715.1 Chitinophagales bacterium
ATCCATACATGGGCAAAAAAATGCCGTCATGTGGATCTACGAAGGAAACGTTGAAAGCCAAACAGTAATTCTTAAAGCCAATCAGACATTTGAGTGTGGGTTGCAGCGTCATCAAAGATAATTCTGCAACCCGCTTTTAAATAATCTATGATGGCGAAAAACCATGTTGATAATTCCGTTATTGCTTTTCTCGGTGCATCTGTTTACGCAGCAATACTCTGGAAGTTTTTGAGCATGACGAATGGAACTGCCCAAATTATTTAATATTCTTGAACCGGAGAAGCAGCTGTTAATATAACTGAATGCCGAAAAGTAAAACCAGCATTTCAACAAAAAGGCTAATACCAGCGTGATGATGATGAGGTTCGTGATGGTGGTGATGCATAAAATTAGTTTAGACAGCTTAAGTTATTAAATATCATTAGAAGAAAACAATTTGTTATAATTAGGTAAATTCTTTACTTTGACCGATTGCCCAGGTTTTTTAAATCTAAAAAATAAAATATGAAGATTAGATCTACTATTTTTGCTTTAATATGTTTTTTAACGTATTGTAATTCAATAGTTTCTGCTCAGTGTCCTGTAGGAGAAGTAGAAGTAACAATCCAAATTGAAAGTGATAATTACGGTTACGAAGGTTACTGGCAGCTTGTGCCAGCAGGCAACTCATGTGGTTCAGGAATAATTGCCTCAGGAGGAAACACCTTGGTGGGATGCAATGGCGGCGGGGATCAAGATCAAGACCCCGGTGGATATGGAAATAATCAAACAATTAATGTCGGCCCATGGTGCCTTACTGAAAATGCATCCTTCACCATTCATTATATTGACGATTGGGGTGATGGGGGGTTTCATTTTACCGTTATGGTTAACGGCTATGTCATAAATGAGTTTACCGGCTCTGGTTCTAATCACCTTTTCACATTTACTGCTACTGAACCTCCCGCTTATGATGCTGCCGTTATAACATTGCTTACTGCTAACTATAATCCTCCCGGTGATATTTCTATTAATGGAATTCTGTTTAATTATGGTACTGCGACACTCAATTCACTGGATTTGAACTACCAGATTAACTCTGATCCTGTAATAACTCAAAATATTACAGGAATAAATATTCTGAATAATAGTGAATACCATTTTTACCATTCTGTAATGTGGATACCTTCTGTATTTGGAGTTTATACAGTAAAAGTTTGGGTAAACAATCTTAATGGCAATGCTGACCTTAATCCAACAAACGACACAGCTTTAAAGACGATTGAAATCGGACCGGGCATCCCAAATATTATTGATCAATATGTAAGTACGACCACTTTAGTTACAACCATAGGTAGCACTGCTGATGGAATAAACACCCCAACGGATCTTGATTTTCATCCCACACTTACAAAAAAGGAATTGTGGGTTATAAATAAAGAAACAGAGAGTACAGGTGGCAGCACCGTAAAATTTTCAAATGCAGGGGAATTCAATCAAACATCATTATGGCAGCAGGATGATAATGCATGGCATTTTATGTCATTACCAACTGGAATTGCATTTAGTGAAAATGAAAACTTCGCTACATCGCCGGGGGTTTATGATGCAAACCACGATGGTGGCGCACCCTTTACTGGTCCTGCATTATGGTCAAGCGATCCTGATATTTATTCACAAAATTGGGGAGGGTTAGGAAGCCATATAGATATGCTTCATGAAAGTCCATATTCGCAGGGAATTGCTGCAGATCATGAAAACGTTTTCTGGGTATTTGATGGTAACAGTGGTGACATCGTTCGTTACGATTTTCAGGATGATCACGGTCCTGGAAATGACGACCATTCTGATGGAATTATATGGAGATACTCAGAAGAAAATGTTGCTAAAGATCCCGCCAATATTGTGGTTAGTCATTTAGTACTGGACAAACAAACGGGCTGGCTCTATGTAGTTGACAATGGCAACCAAAGGGTTATTAGAATCAACACCAATACAGGATCGTTTGGAGGCTCTCCCTCGTATGATCCCTATGAAACATTAGAACAGTATGTGGAAATTACAGGATATACCTGGGAGACGGTAGTTGACTCAGGTTTACAAGATCCCGCTGGAATCGATGTAATTGACAACAGGATGGTTGTAAGTGATTATTCAACTGGCAACATCCTGATTTACGATATTTCAATTTTACCTGCCGTACTTCTTGGACAAATTTCAACAGGAAATGCAGGTGTTCAGGGAATTAAAATTGGTTATGATGGAAAAATCTGGTTTATTAATTCCCTGACCGATATTGCTGCACGACTCGATTTTGAACCTGTAGGAATAGCTGGTTCTTCAGAAAATCATTTCCAAATCTTCCCTAATCCCTCCTCTGGAAAATTTTACATGTCAGCGATAAATGGTGGTGAGTATGACTTGATAATCCGAAATAGTCTGGGTCAGGTGGTTTTTGAACAAAACTCTTTAAACAATCAGGCTGCGTTAGAACTGAATCTTTCTTCCGGTATTTATCATGCAAATTTTTACTCCAAATCGGAAGGTAAATATTCTACTGAAAATATAATTATTCAACAATATTA
>JACCZZ010000321.1 GCA_013695715.1 Chitinophagales bacterium
GTTAATGTAATTCCCGAGTTTGGATTTGCATTATAAACCGGTATGATCTTTCCAATCTTTGCCCATAAAGCAATACCTCTTTCAAAGAGAAATACGGTTTCATACAGGCCATCAATTCCAATGAAACCTCCTGAAGAAGTGTAAAGAAAATTCAATAAAGAATCTTCACGGATGTTCCCTCCAAAAATATAATTAGCTTCTGCACCAAGAAGGATGTTATGCTGCATTTTAAAGTAAAAGGCTCCGCCAAGAGAATTATTTGTACCAAAACGATCTGCAAGATCTGCAGCCGGTAACTGAACTGAGTAGCTGAACGACAATAGTTTTGCATTCACGGTAGTGTCATCAATATTCGATCTGATTTGAGCCCGCAGATCTGAAATTGCCGCATAGAGCAGTAATAGTATGATAGTTAAAATGATCTTACTCCCCATAATGGTCAAAAATAAAAAATTTGATTCAGGCCAAGGTGAGGGTGGAGACTATTAGAAGGTTTCAAGTGGGTGTGCTTTAATCCTCATCCTAGATCCTTCTCCTTTGAGAAGGACTTTGCTTGGGGTGAGGATAAAAAGAAGCTTATAACGTCAAACAAATGAGCAATGCTGAATCTATCCTGAACTATTTTCCAAACATGGATTAAGTCATTGAGATCAACAATATCGAAAAACTAAGATTATCTGAGAAGAAAAGGAATTAATGGGCTGCACATAACTCAAGCTTGGGAAGAGCAGCGCTAATTTTTGCCTTTGTTGAAACGTTCATCCTTTCGTGAGTGCTCGCCGTTGCCGGTCCCCTGACCGGCAACTCAGTAAAATCCCTTTCTCTGCCTATATTTGCGCCCCTGATATGAGAACCACTGCAATGCGAAAAATCGAAATGGTTGATTTGAAGGTGCAATACCAGAAAATAAAACCAAGTATTGACAGAGCCATCCAGGATGTAGTGGATTCTGCAGCATTTATTAACGGCAAACCCGTAGTTGAATTTGCTACAGAACTGGAGGAATATCTTAAAGTAAACCATGTAATTCCCTGTGCAAATGGAACCGATGCGCTGCAGATTGCCATGATGGCTCTTGACCTGCAGCCTGGTGACGAGGTAATCTGCCCCTCATTTACTTATTATGCAACCGTTGAAGTAATTGCATTGCTAAAGCTTTCACCAGTATTTGTTGATGTAAATCCATATACATTTACTATTGAGTGCTCTGAAGTGGAAAAGGCCATCACCTCAAAAACTAAGGCAATCATCCCTGTACATCTTTATGGTCAGTCAGTGGATATGGAACCCCTGCTTGCCCTTTCACATACCTATTCAATCCCACTTATTGAAGACAATGCTCAGGGAATTGGTGGCAACTATATCTTCCAGGATAAAAAAATAAAAAAAACAGGTACCCTGGGCGCCATTGGGTGTACCTCGTTCTTTCCTTCTAAAAATCTTGGTTGCTATGGTGACGGAGGCGCGATATGTACTGATGATCAGGAAACTGCTGATAAGATGCGTATGATTGCGAATCACGGTCAGAAAGAACGTTATTACCATGAATTGATTGGTGTAAATTCCCGACTTGATACTTTACAGGCCGCAATACTTAGCGTTAAACTTAATTACCTCGATGAATATATTAAGGCGCGAAGAAAGGCAGCGGAATTTTATGACCAGGCTTTTTGCAATCATCCTCAAATCACAATTCCACAGCGCGCCGCTTATGCTTACCATGTATTTCATCAATACACATTAATTGTAGAGAAGAACCGTGATGGTCTGGTTAAGCATTTACAGGAACACAATATTCCTGCAATGATTTATTACCCGGTACCCTGCCATCAGCAACGGGCATTTAAAGGCCGTGGAAAGGTAACTGGTGATATGAAGAATACGATGTGGCTGAGTGACCGTGTCATTTCATTGCCAATGCATACTGAGCTTGATGATGAACAGCTTGCTTTTATTTCAGAAACCGTTTTAAATTTTTTTAAAAACTGAATTCACTGATACACTGAAGCACTCTCAGCATTTAAGGAGTGTAACAATTAAGCGTAGAAAGAGTAATTGATTTCAAAGTAATCGATAATCTTACAAAATGAACATTGCAGTAATAGGAACCGGATATGTAGGCCTCGTGACCGGCACTTGTTTCGCCGAGATGGGGAACCATGTAATATGTGTAGATATTAACGAAGAGAAGATTGCCGCGTTATGCAGCGGAAGACTCACCATTTTTGAGCCTGATCTGGAACTGCTCTTTGACAGGAATGTAAATCAGGGCAGGCTCACATTCACCACCAATTTGAAAAAGGCGGTAGATGCATCTAAAATTTTATTTCTTGCTCTTCCAACTCCGGAAGGTGAAGATGGAAGCGCTGACCTCTCATATGTACTGAATTCTGCTCGTGAGATTGGGGCCATCATAGATGAATATAAAGTTATTGTGGATAAAAGCACCGTTCCTGTAGGCACAGCAGAACGAGTACACGCCATGGTGGCTGAATATGCTAAAGTTGACTTTGATGTGGTCTCAAATCCGGAGTTTCTGCGCGAAGGAATAGCTGTGGAAGACTTCATGAAACCAGATCGCGTGGTGATCGGTACCTCTTCAGAACGTGCCAGAAAACTATTGGAGCAATTGTATGAACCTTTTGTACGACAAGGTAATCCGATCATCTTTATGGATGAGCGGTCGGCAGAGATGACTAAGTATGCGGCAAATTCATATCTGGCCACACGTATTTCTTTCATGAATGAAATTGCAAATCTCTGCGAACTCCTTGGCGCCGATGTGGATATGGTTCGAAAGGGTGTGGGCAGCGATCTGCGAATAGGTAAAAGATTCCTCTTTCCCGGAATCGGATACGGTGGAAGTTGCTTCCCTAAAGATGTGAAGGCTTTAGCAAAAACCGCCGGTGATATTGGGTATGATGTTAAGATCCTAAGTTCGGTAATGAAGGTAAATGAACGTCAAAGAATACTGCTTGCTAAGAAGCTTGAAGAATATTATGGTGGAAATCTCAAAGGTAAAAAGATAGGTATGTGGGGCATTTCCTTTAAACCCAATACAGACGACATCCGGGAAGCACCATCGCTATATATCATAAATGAATTGCTTCGAATGGGAGCAACAATTTCGGTCTATGACCCGGAAGCTCTTAGTAACCTGAAAAGAACCTTTCGCGATAAACTCGAGTACTGTGAAGAAATGTATCAATGCCTGCAAGATGCAGACGCACTTCTGATACTCACTGAATGGAGCCTATTCAGAACTCCAGACTTTGATAAGATGGGGTCAATGATGAAATCTAAAGTGATCTTTGATGGAAGAAATTTATACAACCTCGAGCAGCTTGAAGAATGCGGCTTTTATTACAACAGCATTGGCCGCAAAACAGTAATACCGAAAAAAGAGCCGGTAAATAAATCGGAGAAATTACTGAGCTGATTAGGTATAAGTCTGACCATCTTGTAATATTATACTGCTGTCGCAGAGTGTTAGCGGTTTAACCTTCTTCACTAAAAACCCTCTTCCTTTTTATTACCTTCGGGCGGTATTTTAAACGACTTCATGGGCGAACAAAAACGTATTCTTATTACAGGTGCAGCCGGCTTCATTGGATCTCATTTATGTGAGCGGTTTGTGTCGGAAGAATTCAATGTGATTGGAATGGACAATCTTATCACGGGTGAATTAAAAAATATAGAACATCTTTTTGCTCTTCCTAACTTTCAATTTTATCATCAGGATGTGTCCCAGTTTGTGTATGTGCCTGGAGAACTTGATTACATACTTCATTTTGCTTCGCCTGCAAGCCCGGTAGATTATTTAAAATGGCCTATACAAACTTTAAAAGTGGGTTCCCTCGGTACCCACAACTGCCTCGGTTTAGCCAAAGCAAAAAATGCTCGGATTCTTGTTGCATCTACCTCAGAAGTTTATGGTGATCCGCTGGTGCATCCACAAAATGAGGAATACTGGGGCAATGTAAATCCTATAGGGCCACGTGGAGTTTATGACGAAGCAAAAAGATTTCAGGAAGCAATAACGATGGCCTACCATAATGCACATGGTGTGGACACAAGAATTATCAGAATCTTCAATACTTATGGACCACGGATGAGGCTTAACGATGGCCGTGTGTTACCTAACTTCTTTTACCAGGCAATTACAGGGGAAGACCTTACGGTGTATGGTGATGGATCTCAAACACGATCGTTCTGTTATGTAGACGACCTAGTTGAGGGCATATACAGGCTGCTTTTCAGTGATTATACAATGCCTGTAAACATGGGCAACCCAGATGAAATCACCATCAGTCAGTTTGCGGAAGAGATCATTCAGCTCACCGGTACGATGCAAAAAGTAGTCTATAAGCCCCTCCCCATGGATGATCCGAAGCAGCGACAACCTGACATCACCAAAGCCCGCCAGCTTTTAGGATGGGAACCTAAAATCAATAGAAGCGAAGGATTGAAAATCACCTATCAATACTTCATGAAAACTATGGGTAAGAGCCCGATGGCAATGGCACATAGCTGATGCTGGATCTGTTTACTTTGCTAATTAACTCCCGTCATTTCGAACACGGTGATAAATCTTCTGTTCTTTGGTAAAGAGATTTCTCCTATTGTCGAAATGACGAAATTGGATTAAGGCAAGCACCCTTAATAAATTGCTTTTGTGAGATTGATAACTTTGTCGAATAAAAAGCACCCAGAAATGTCTACTTATTCCAAAGATATTTTCTTCGCACACGAAACGGCTATCATTGATGAAGGATGCACAATTGGCGAGGGTACCAAAATTTGGCACTTCTGTCACATTATGCCTGATTCAATCATTGGAGAAAACTGTAACCTCGGACAAAATGTGATGGTAGGTCCACTGGTGGTATTGGGTAACAATGTTAAAGTGCAAAACAACGTCTCTATTTACACTGGAGTTATCTGCGAAGACGATGTTTTTCTTGGCCCCTCTATGGTTTTCACAAATGTGATCAATCCGCGCAGCGCAGTTGTGCGAAAAAATATGTTTATGAAAACATTAGTTAAGAGAGGCGCATCCATTGGCGCCAATGCCACTATCATTTGCGGAATCACCATCGGTTCTTATGCATTTATAGGTGCAGGATCGGTGGCAACAAAAGACGTGAAGCCATACGCATTGATAGTTGGGAATCCTGGAAGGCAATTAGGATGGATGAGTGAATTCGGACACCGCCTAAACTTCGATGCGAATAATGGGGCGATCTGCCCCGAAAGCGGAGAGCAGTATTCTTTAAAAAACGAATTTGTTGAGAAGTTAATCTAAAAGCAGGGTAGAAAACCTTACGCAGCTTCATCCTTATGTAGCAGCATTAGATTTATGTATCAGGAATTAATAGATAAAAAGGAGAAGCTTGCTGTCATTGGGCTTGGGTATGTCGGATTACCAGTTGCTTTGGCATTTGCGAAAAAGATATCTGTTATAGGTTTTGATATAGATTCGAAACGCCTCGAAATGATGCGGCAATCCAGTGACCCGAGTCACGAATTGGAGGCAGGTCATTTCCGCGACTGCGATATTCATTTTACTGATGATATAGAGATTCTGAGATCAGCAAAATTTTTTATTGTGGCAGTTCCTACGCCGGTTGATGATCATAAGGTACCCGACTTAAGGCCACTGCTCTCTGCCTGTTCAATGATCGGAAAGGTCTTAAAAAAAGGAGATTACATTGTAGTGGAATCAACCACCTATCCGGGATGCACCGAAGAGGACTGCCTTCCTTTAATAGAAAAATTATCTGGGTTATCGGTAAAAAGAGATTTTAAAATCGGCTACTCACCTGAACGCATCAATCCGGGTGATAAAGAACATTCCTTTACAAAGATTATGAAGGTTGTCTCCGGATGTGATGCAGAAGCACTTGATGAGATAGCAAATGTTTATAGTATTGTAGTAGATGCCGGCATTCATAAAGCACCCTCTATTAAAGTTGCTGAAGCTGCTAAGATTATAGAGAATACTCAACGTGATGTGAACATTGCCCTTATGAATGAGCTTTCCCGAATTTTTCACCGGCTCGGCATCAACACGCATGATGTGCTGGACGCCGCAGCTACCAAATGGAATTTTCTGAAATTCTATCCTGGCTTGGTTGGCGGCCATTGCATCAGTGTTGATCCCTATTATCTTACATACAAAGCGAGCGCGCTTGGATATGAGCCTGAGGTCATCAATAGTGGAAGGCGGATTAATGATGACATGGGTCCATACATTGCACGCAATGCGGTTCAACAGCTTACCCGGGCAGGCAAAGACCCGGGCAAATCGAAGGTGCTTATGATGGGTACTACCTTCAAAGAAAATATTAGTGACATCCGCAATTCAAAAGTCGCAGACCTTGTAAGAGAGCTGAAGCTCTTTTCCGTGACAGTAGAGATTACCGATCCCTATGCATCAAGCGAGGAAGTGTTTCAGGAGTATGGATTTTCTCTTGTTGAAAGAATCTCGAATGATTATGACGCAGTCATTCTTGCTGTGAATCACGATGAGTATAAAAATTTGGAAGAAGCATATTTCGTTTCCATCACTAAACCCAATTCAGTTTTTATCGACGTAAAAGGCGTGTTTAGAAACAAGATCACAAAATTGAAATACTGGTCATTGTGAATAATTGCCGTCATTGCGAACGGAGTGAAGCAATCTCTCAATAAATTATTCTGCATAATACATGAGATTGACGCTCCTATTTTTTTCGGGTTTTAGCTCAAATTTGCATAATCTGACAACATTATTTATCATGATACCGACTAAAACACAATGTCCTTTCAAAGAAAAATATTAATAACAGGCGGAGCAGGTTTCATTGGTTCGCATGTGGTGCGGCTTTTCGTAAATAAATATCCGCAGTATTTAATCGTCAATCTCGATAAGCTCACCTACGCCGGAAATCTCGAAAACCTGAAAGATGTTGAGCACTCTTCCAATTACCATTTTATAAAAGGGGATATTGTAGATGAAAGCTTCGTACTGAAGTTATTTAACGAACACAGATTTGATAGTGTCATACATCTTGCAGCAGAGAGCCATGTTGACCGTTCTATCGTTTCTCCAACCGATTTCATTTTTACAAATATTGTTGGAACAGTAAATCTATTGAACGCTGCAAGAAAAATTTGGGATAAGGGAAATCTGAGTAACAATGATCTGAAAAGTGTGGAGCGCGAAAAGAAAAATTCAGTTCCATACAGGTTTTATCATATATCAACAGATGAAGTATATGGTTCACTTAATGAAACTGGTCATTTCACTGAGAGCACACCATACGACCCACGCTCTCCCTATTCAGCATCGAAAGCCGCTGCAGATCATCTGGTTCGGGCTTATGCTCATACCTATAAGTTGCCTGTAGTGATAACAAATTGCTCAAACAATTATGGTCCTTATCAATTTCCTGAAAAGCTGATTCCACTTGCAATAAACAACATAAAGAATAACGTGCCGGTGCCGGTATATGGAAAAGGAGAAAATGTTCGCGACTGGCTTTGGGTAGAAGATCATGCTGCAGCAATAGACCTGGTTTTTCATGAAGGGAGGACCGGTGCCACCTATAACATTGGTGGGTTTAATGAATGGAAGAACCTTGATGTCATTCGCTTGCTTTGTAAAATCATGGATGAAAAATTAGGTCTCGAGGTGGGAAAATCAGAACAGCTAATCACCTTTGTGAAAGATCGTGCAGGCCACGACATGCGATATGCTATTGATTCTTCAAAGATATCTAAGGAGCTTGGCTGGAAGCCATCACTCACTTTCGAAGAAGGACTATCGAAAACTGTGGATTGGTATTTGGCTAACGAAGAATGGCTACAGCATGTAACTTCAGGAGCAAATCACAAATATAACCAGCAGCAGTATCATCACCGGAAACAACATGTACGATAAGCCTTTTCACACCGGCCCTCTCAAGCCATATTC
>JACCZZ010000328.1 GCA_013695715.1 Chitinophagales bacterium
CCTTCAGGGGCCTTTAGATATGCGAATGAATAAAAGCGTACAGCACAACGCGGAAGACATATTAAATTCTTACAGCCAGCAGCAGCTTCAGCGCATTTTTGGAGAATATGGTCAGGTTAGAAATGCAAAAACGCTCGCCAACACCATTGCAGAAGCAAGAAATCAGGAGGAGATAGAAACGATAGAAGATTTTATTAAAGTGGTTTCTCCGGTCATAAAAGGAAACCGTAATAAATACTTATCGCAGGTATTTCAGGCATTGAGAATAGAGGTGAACGATGAACTGAATGCGCTGAAGGAGTTTCTTGAACAAACTAAAGAAATCCTGAAAACAGGAGGCCGGTTAGTAGTCATCTCTTATCATTCACTTGAAGACCGGATCATCAAAAATTTCATACGTCATGGAAACACAAGAGAAGCACAAGAAGAAGATCTGTTTGGAGGAGCAAAGAAACATTTCAGGGCAATAAATAAAAAGCCAATTATACCGACAGCAGAAGAAGTGAAAAGGAATCCAAGGGCACACAGCGCCCGAATGCGTATTGCTGAAAAAGTTTAACCACGAACTCAATGGCAGAATTAACCAATCAGAAGAAACAACCGGAGGTGCTTGAAAAGATTGAAGAGCCGAGCGAGAAAAAAACTTCATCACCAAGAAAAAACTGGTTATATGAATCAATTGATGTAAGTCGATGGATTCACCACCAGACTGTTATACACAATCTTCCTTTCATTTTTTTCCTTGCGGCCCTTTGCATATTGTACATAGCAAATGCGCATTACGCAGAAAAAAATATAAGAGAGATGAGTCAGATGGAAAAAGAAATGAACGAGTTAAGATGGGAATACATGACTACCAAAGCTCAGCTTGAATACCTGAGCAAACAATCGGAGGTTGCAAGATTGGTTGAAAAATCTGGATTGAAAGAATTGCGCGAGCCACCAGGAAAAATCATCCTAAAAAAAGATGGGCGTTAAGAAAGACATCATTTGGCGAATCGGACTGGCTTACCTGTGTCTTCTTGCATTGGGGATAGCCATTGCGTGGAAGGTCTTTTATATTCAGCAGGTACAAGGGCAGAGATACCGCAGCATGGCCGACAGCATCACCACGAAATATATTCCTGTGATGGCTGAGAGAGGAAACATATATTCAAATGATGGCCATCTGTTAGCTACTTCTCTGCCAAGCTTTGAAGTGCGAATGGATATGAAAGCCGACGGATTGTCGAAGGCAATATTTCATGAGGGAATCGATTCTCTATGCATATCGCTGGCGAAAATGTTTCATGATCGTTCTTACCTAGATTATAAGAAACAATTGGTCGCGGCACGCAAACGTAGTGACCGTTATCTGCTTATAAAGAGAGACGTTACCTATCCTCAACTCATGGCTCTAAAGCGTTTTCCGATTTTCCGCGGAGGACAATTTAAAGGCGGATTGATTGTGCTGCAAGATAACAAGCGGACATATCCCTATAAAGAGCTTGCGAACCGTACCATTGGCTACATGCGTGGTGCTACGGTGCAGCCCGTTGGCCTTGAAGGATCTTTTAATAAGTACCTAACGGGAATTCCGGGTAAGCGGTTGGTACAAAAAATTTCCGGCGGAGAATTTCTTCCTATCAATGATAAAAATGAGATTGATCCATTTAATGGGAAAGACATCATATCTACCATAGATGTCAGCGTTCAGGATGTTGCCGAAAATGCACTGCTTAAAACGCTCGTTGTAAATAATGCAGATCATGGATGTGTAGTAGTAATGGATGTGAAGACGGGTGCCATTCGTGCTATTGCCAACTTAGGACGTGATAAAAAAGGAGGCTACTGGGAAGACTATAATTATGCTGTAGGAGAATCGCATGAACCGGGTTCTACCTTCAAACTTGCTTCCGTGCTTGTCTTGCTTGAAGACGGCTATGCAACACTGGAAGATACGGTGGATGTTGAGTTAGGAGTTCACAAATTCTGGAATCAAACCATGCGGGATGCTGAACATCATAACTACAGGCGTATTACATTGAAATCAGCTTTTGCGCATTCTTCCAATGTTGGCATCTCTAAGCTTATTTACAGCCATTATAACCAAAACCCTGAAAAATACCTGCAGCACCTGCGCGCGCTTGGCCTTGACAAAAAGTTAGGAATAGAGATTCCTGGTGAACAGACGCCCTATATTAAAAGTACCAAAGACAAAAGGTTTACGCGCTATTCTCTGCCGTGGATGTCGGTTGGTTATGAGGTAAATATTTCACCGTTGCAAATGCTCACCTTATATAATGCGGTGGCTAATG
>JACCZZ010000335.1 GCA_013695715.1 Chitinophagales bacterium
TTTTACAACCTCACTTGCTTTGCCCAGCAAGACAGTAGTTCTTCCCGTGAATCAATACCCGTTTTACAAGAAAACCTTGAAAATAACAGACAACAGCAAACCCCCAACTATAATCATCAAACTCAAAATCCAAAGACAAACATCCCCCAGGCTAAACCATCCACAAGGGATACATCTATAAGGAAAACTGTGATGGCACCCTATAAGGATTCAATAAGTGAATCTAATAAGTCATCACTAATTGATAGTGCAAGCCAGAAAAAAATTGAACAATTGGTGGGTAGTGACAAAAGGTTGGGTAAGGATGCCCAAGGACGGGAGTTATACCAGGATGAAGATGCACGAATCTATTTTGTAGATGATGCTGGTAATAAAGTCTATATTCCCAATAAATAACTTAAGAACATTTTGTTATTTAAGCAGATAGGATTAAAGCCTATCATACACACATGAAACTCAGAATTACTCAAAGTAAAACCAGAAAACCTTTAGAAGTATCATGCAGCCATTTCAATATTAATACCGTCTAACTAATCTGATAATCTTTAATATTTTCTTAAAAGCTGATTCTGTTGTAGAGATAACACCCCAAAGTGGATAAAAAAACAATTATTAAGGACACATTTACAATATTCGGAATGATTTTCTCATATGTTTGTACAGCTCATAAAAGATGCTGATTCAATAACCTTAATCCTAAAACCATTAAACATGAAACGAACCATTTTTTTCTTAGGAGTTATCGCAATGATTGCTTCCTTTAATCAAAGTAAAGCACAAGAAACCGGAGACGAGCAGAACTTTTATATAGGTGTTCGTTTTCTACCCACACTGTCAAGCTTGGAAGTGCAGGGTGATTCAACTGCCAACGGGGAAGCAACAGTTATAAAAACTGAAGCGACTTTAGGCTATGGCTTTGGGGCTGTATTAGGGTATAATTTTAATAGGCATATAGGAGCACAGGCGGAGGTCATTTATTCTTCGTTGAGCCAAAAGTATGAAGATCCGAGCAGACCTGGCGAAATAAATAAAATCAATCTGAGTTATTTGCATATTCCGCTATTGCTTGTTCTTAATACTAATAGTACCAAACCTGTAAATTTTAACCTTGCAGTTGGACCACAGTTAGGAATTCTTGTGGGATCCAAATTTGATGCAGCAGCTCAGGATAGCACTGTTACTAGTACTGCCGTTCTTAATGCCAAATCCGGTGATGTAGGATTTGCTTATGGTGCCGGCATTGACTTCAATCTGGGTCCTGTTGTAACAATTGGTGTAGGTTATAGGGGAGTTATAGGTCTTTTAGATATAAGTGATGATAGTGCAACTAAAGAAACCGATCAATTTTATGTTCTTCAGAAATCAAAGGTGAAAACGAATGCAGGTTATATTGGCATCCGGTTTCGCATCTAACTAATGGAATTGTTGATATTTTACAAGAAGCAGGAAGAAAAATCATAATTGGTTTTTCTTCCTGCTTCTTAATAATGTGTTAAGTTGGAATAAAAACTTTTCTAAAATTCTAAATGAATCAAAATTTTTAGTAATTTACTCACCAATTTTAAAATCTAAAATCAAATAAAACAATGGGAAGTATTGGAAGACCTATTACCAGACCTGCAAAATTAATGGATGGTTTCTACATAGAAGTTAGGAATAAAGGATCTAAGAATAAAGGAGTTAGAATCAGAAGTGAGAATAAAATTGCAATGGAGGGGGCTGCTAAAGAGTACTCTAGAAACAAAGAAGTAATTGTTTTGGGGGAATATAAAAACGATACATGGCTTAATGAGCAGGCTCACGCCCCTACAAAAGGTAAAGCTTCGAAATTGCAGGTAAGCGAATAATTACAAGTTTGTATTTTCATAGACTGTGGAAATCTTCAGCATTCTCCCTGAAACTTTGTATGCTTTATAAATTCTTTTGTTAAATAAGTCTCTTAAAAAACCTTTTCGCCGTTAACATAGGTTGCCATAACCTTTGCTTTAAAAGTTTCCATTATTGGGATAGTCATAATGTCCTTATCCAAAACAACAAAGTCTGCGAATTTACCCGCCTCTAAGCTTCCTTTTTCATTCTCTTCAAAGTTTGCAAACGCGGCCCATATAGTCATTGCTCTAAGCGCTTGCTCTCGCGTGAGCGCGTTTCGTAAATCAAAGCCATCAACAGGATACCCTTTGCGGTCTTTTCTTGCAACTGCTGCATAAAAACCAAAGATTGGATTAATATCTTCTACAGGAAAATCACTCCCGTCTGCTATCCACCCATTTTCTTTCAGTAAATCCTCATATGCATAGGCACCCCTTATGCGGTAAATACCCAGGCGGTCTGTTGCCCAATACATATCACTGGTAGCGTGAGCAGGCTGAACTGAAGGGACAATGGTAAATTGATGGAACAGATCAAAATCATCAGGCGCAATTACCTGGCAATGCTCAATACGCCATCGACGGTCATTCGGACCTCCCAATTGTGCTCCATAGACCTGAAGGATCATTCTGTTCGCCGAATCGCCTATAGCATGAGTGCACATCTGGAAACCATGATCGTAACACAATTTTGCCTCTTGTTCAAAATAGATCGTAGGTTTCAATTGTAAACCTCTCGTGTTTCTCGCATCTGAATATGGAGCTAATAGTAATGCGCCGCGTGAACCTAAAGCTCCATCAGCATAATACTTGAATGCCCGCACATTTAATCTGTCTGTTTTATACGGGCCATTTTTAAAATAGAAGTTTTTATTCTCTTCATTATCTGTCAGCATTGCATAAACACGAATTTTCAATTCATCATCTTTTTGCAAAGCATTGATGATGTCAATTACACTTTTTTCCAAACCTGCATCTGAAACTGTTGTAAGTCCGACAGCAAAACAACGACGCTGCGCTTTTAACAACGCGTCTGTAACTGCTTCCACAGAAGGTTTAGGAATAAGTTTTTCAACAGAATCCATCGCATTGTCAAGCAGCAGACCAGAAGGTTTTCCATCAACAAGAATCACATCGCCTCCTGAAATTTTGGTATATTGATCAATGCCAGCCAGGTCAAGAGCTTTTTGATTTACAACACAAGCATGCCCATCGATGCGTTTCAGATACACAGGTTTTTCGGGAAAAAGTGAATCCAGCTCACTCTTATCTGGAAAGTTTTTTACATCCCAATCATTCTGGTCCCATCCACGCCCCATGACCCATCCATCATTATTTATTGAATCATAAGCAGATACGGAGTCAAGCACCTCTTCCCACGATTTGGTTCCTACCAAATCTATTTGTGAAAGATTCATTCCGTATCCATAAAAATGACAATGGGCATCTATGAATCCGGGAAAAATTGTTTTTCCTTTTAAATCTGTTTTATTCTTGGTCTTATAAGCTTTTAATAAATATTGCTTGTCACCTACGGCAACTATTTTTCCTTCATTCACCACCATAGCCTCTGCAACAGTGCTATCTTTATCAACGGTATAAATTCTTCCATTAAAAAAAAGATGGTCCACAGAGCTTTTATTTTGACATGAAAACAAAGTAAGGATCAGAAGATGCCAGAATAAAAGATGTTTCATACAGATAGGCAAAATACAAACTTCTTTTACATTCAGATTAAGCTATATAATGGAAACAATGTGAGAAGCAATGTGGTTATTTAGTACGCTTGAGGAATTGTTTAAAGGATCACCAAGAAGGGTAAAACGATAATAAAACCACAATAAATAAGAGCTTGAAATTGAAGCCGAACTTTACTCACCTTCTGTGATCTCTAAATGATTGTAAATTGAATCTTGAATGGAAAACAATAGTGTAAAGGAAAAAGAAAGTCAGAGAATTACTGTCAGCATATTAATTCCTTTGCTCTTTGTCTGTGCATTATGGCTTATATATTTCATTGAATATGCACGCGGAAAAGACTTTTCGATACTTGGAATATTACCCCGTTCATTAATAGGTTTAACAGGAATACTCTTTACCCCTTTTCTGCATGGCAGCTTCAGTCACCTGATGTCGAACACAATTCCTTTGCTTGTTCTTGGGTCAGGCTTCATATATTTCTACAGGAACATTGCCTATAAAATATTTTTGCTGATATGGCTTATAGATGGTTTAGGAGTGTGGCTGCTCGGAAGAGAGGCCTATCATATTGGTGCAAGCGGATTGGTATATGGAATGGCCAGCTTTTTAATATTTAGTGGCATTCTTAGAAAGAATCGCAGACTACTTGCACTTGCAATGGTTATCATATTTGTTTATGGAGGCCTGATTTGGGGAATGCTTCCCTATATTCCCGATGTTTCCTGGGAGGCGCACCTATTTGGCTTTCTGGCGGGGATATATTTTTCAATTCATTATTTGCTTGATGGTCCGCCAAATGATCCCGTTCCGGAATGGATGCATGAGGATGAAGAACAGGGAGATAGTAATGGTGAGAATAATATTAACGATCAGAAAGATAATGAGGGAAACTCTACCCTGCAGGAAAATATTAATGTAAAATACATTTATTTACCTACCGGTAATCCGGAAAAATGACAATTATGATTCTTTGCAATGAATATCTTTCAGTGGTTAAGTCTGGCTTTCCTGAATAAAAAAGAATCTTACTTTTGCGCCGCCTATATCAACCAGGTGATTATATAATCCATGCTGATGAATTCATTTGCCTGGCTGATTCCATTCCTGCCGCTTATCGGATTTCTGATCAATGGGCTGGGCTTTCGTAAATTGTCAAAAGGAATTGTCAGCGTTGTAGGTTGCGGTTCTGTATTGCTTTCCTTTATAATTGTAGCGGGCATCTTCATTCAATCTCTTTCTGAACCAATTTCTCAGCGTATAGACCTTTATAACTGGATCTCAGCGGCCAGCATAAATATATCATTTTCATTTCTAATCGATCCTCTTTCAATCATAATGATGTTGATTATTACAGGGGTTGGCTTTTTGATCCATGTATATTCAGTGGGTTATATGAAAGATGATGAAGGCTTTGGGAAATTCTTTGCCTATATGAATCTCTTTATTTTTTTTATGCTCATTCTAGTTTTAGGATCCAGCTACATAATGATGTTTATTGGCTGGGAGGGAGTGGGGCTCTGTTCATTCTTACTTATTGGTTTTTGGTGGAAGAATCAGGATTACACGGCAGCAGCTAATAAGGCATTTATCATGAATCGCATTGGTGACCTGGGATTTATTTTAGGAATATTCCTCATGTTCGTCACATTTGGCTCTTCCGATTTTGATAAAGTTTTTCAGGGAGCTTTCTCTTTACCGACAAATGATTCAGTAATCATTTTTATTACACTATTATTGTTGATTGGGGCCATTGGAAAAAGTGCGCAAATACCCCTATTCACCTGGCTGCCCGATGCCATGGCTGGCCCCACTCCTGTGAGTGCTTTGATTCATGCCGCTACCATGGTTACGGCGGGAGTTTACATGATCGTTCGGTCTAACATCCTTTATTCT
>JACCZZ010000363.1 GCA_013695715.1 Chitinophagales bacterium
GCTGCGCCCTCCATCATTTTCTCACAGGAAGAACGAAAGGAAATGCATTCGACAATGTCGATGTTTTCGCCGAAAAATTTCCGGGCTGCTACATCATGAAAGGAGGCTGCTATGCCCTGTATTGATACCTTTTTCCTTCGCATGATCTTTTGGAAACTGAACTATTCATGACAAAGGTATAAGGAAATGGTTAACCTAAAAGAAAAATATTGATGAAACCTGCACGGGATAAGGGTTTTAGCTAACAAAGGTTAGTTTGGAGACATGTCCAGTCATTTCGAACAAGGTGAGAAATCTATAACATTTTTGCTTAGTTATTTCTTAAATGAAGGACAATAAAAAGGCAACTTACTTTCCAAAAACCATTTTCCGTGTTTCTATAATCGCTCCATCAATTACGAGTGAATACAGATAAGTTCCACTTGCATTGTATCCATGATGGTATAGCACCTCATTTATTCCCTTCTCCAATTTCACAGGTAATTCTTTAATCAGATTGCCATTGCTATCGAACACGCGTATTGAAGCATTTTTATAATATATAGGTTGTAAAACATTTATTGTAATCATAGTTGATTCATCCGCCGGGTTAGGTTGGGCCGGCAGCAACTGGATGCCTTTTTTCGTCGAAAAATCATTTACGGATGTAATGGTTGTTGCAATTTCTCCACTGAATAAGCTTTCTACACCATTAGAGTCTACAGTTGCAGTGCTGAGATAATAGGTTCCTGCCGCAAATAGGATGATTGCTCCGGTGGCACTGTTAAATGTATAGACAGAATCCCAGTCGTAAGTAAGTGAACGCACACCAACCCTGTATTGTGGGTAAAGTTGATCTGCTGTAATTGAAACATCGACCTGATTGCCTCCCGTAGTTAAGGCAAACGTAGGAGTCTTCGGACCTATTGCAGCCATGGCTGCTGCATTGCCATTGATAGCGGTGTTTCGAGCCAGATAATTAAAATCAACCAGGAAGCTGTCGAGCAAACCATCAAGATCGGTATCATATCCGAGCACATCACGCGATGTGTGCTGATTGTCGATGTAACCTGTATCGGCCACGTTTGCATCGCCGTTTTCATTGGCAGAGGTAAATCTCACCGCCAAATATCCATGCTGCCGGAAAGGAATGTGATCTCCTCCCCTGCCTTCCCGATCTTCACCAGTCATCAAGGAAATTGTCATTGGCACACTTACTAATGGCAGCAATTCTTCTTTATATTCTAATTTAATAAATCTTACTAACCCCTTATGGAGAGAATTGAATCCGCCATATGAGAACAACCTAATCTGTGTACTGTCAATATCACCAAATGGCGAACAGCTTGGCGGTGATGAAGTATGCCCACATAAAACTCCTCCGACGATGTCATTATTCAATACTGCTTTTACTCCAATTCCTTTTCCCTGCACATAGTCTGCAAATGCCTCAGCACCATAAAGTCCCTGTTCCTCTGCAATATTTGTTAGAAACACTATTGTATGATTAAAGCTATACACACTCATTACTCTTGCCAGTTCAATTACTAAGGCTGTTCCACTCCCATTGTCGTCGACACCTTGGGCAAGACAGCTGGTATCGCACAATCCCTCGCATCTGCTGTCTAAATGCGATTCGATAATAATGATTGAATGATCAGTGGTATCTATACCGGGCAACACTGCAAACACATTTCTATGTTGCCCGATGCTACATATAGACAAATCAAATTGAAGATATGATGGCAGTAAGCGATTATTGTTTGCCGTGCTGAATTGCTGAAATTTTTCATAAACCCACCGGCGAGCAGCTCCTATTCCTTTGATCGAGGAGATAGTATCTGAGCCGGAATTTCTATTTTGGAAAGAGCCTAATTTCTCCAAATAGCCTCGGAGTGAATCAGCATTAATATTAGTGTTCAATGCTTTCGCGATTGTATCCGGATGATTTAGAATTATAGGTGCTGAGAACGCTGCCGGATCATAATTTCCCATCATTACCTCTTCTGCAGTCACATTTGTGCTGATGATGTTGGTTTGCGAAAATGCTGAACACGTTGCTATCAGAAGGAAAATTGTAAAGCGAATTTTCATGGTTATTAAATAATTTAGGAAGTACTAACGTACGGTTTAAAAAAATAAAAAACCTTATCATTAAGTGAATGCATTCTGAATAAATCTTCTGTTTAATCCTTAATTAATTTTTCTGCAGCTATCCTTCTTCCATTGGCTGAAATAACAAACAGATACATCCCTTTCGGAACAGGTGACAATGAAAAGCTGAATTGATTGGTACCGGCTTGTACACGTTCCTGCATGAGGATCTTTGTTAATTTTCCATTCATATCAAAAAGATCAAAGGAACAATTCATTGATTTTCCCACCATAAAGCTTACTTCAAACTTATCAGAAAATGGATTTGGAAAAGCATTCACCATCGTTGAAGAGTTTATAGGCTCATTTATTCCGATGGATATTGGGTCTAATGAAATTTCTGATATCCATGTAGCTACTTTATGGGACAAGGTAGCATAGGAACCATTTACCCACACTTTGCCCGGCTCATCATATTTTCGCTGAGATCCTGAGTAGTCTCCCCATCGTTCTGTTCCGGGAATAACCGAGTGATAGCTGAGCCCATCCTTCACATTCTTTATGGGTGAATAAGACCCATTTCCATCTGTTACCATTGCTGAATAACCGGGAAAGAGAACAACAGCACTTCTCAGCACGTCAATGATGGCTATGTGATCTGATGCTCCATTACCGGCGTAGGATATATTC
>JACCZZ010000369.1 GCA_013695715.1 Chitinophagales bacterium
TGGTTTATTCCTCAGCCAATAGAATTTTGAATGAGAATTTCATGGAAAATGTATTTCTTGCTGTGAACGGTATTATACCTCCGTTGGGTGAGGTATTTAGAAAGGCAAAAAACAGCACTGGAGGAGACGCCAACAATAGAAAGTTTACTCTGCTTGGTGACCCTGCTCTTACTCTTGCTTATCCACCATTTGGCATTACCACTTCTTCTATAAATTCTCAACCCATTGGTACGGTCCAGGATACTTTAAAAGCACTCCAAAAGGTTACTATTTCGGGCTCTGTGAATGACCTGAGTGGAAACATTATGAGTGATTTTAACGGTACCTTGTATCCTACTGTGTATGATAAGCCTGTCACATACCAGACCTTGGTAAATGATCCCAGCAGCCTTTTTCGCAATTTTATAATTCAGAAGAATATCGTCTATAATGGCAAGGCAAGTGTGAAGAATGGAATCTTCACCTTTTCATTTATTGTACCAAAAGATATCTCATATCAATATGGGTTTGGGAAGCTCAGTTATTATGCTGAAAATGGAATGATTGACGCGCATGGCTATAAAAATGATGTTGTGATAGGAGGTATTTCCGATTCTGCTTCCCTCGATGCTACAGGACCTGAAGTTAAGGTATTTATGAATGATGATAAATTTGTGACAGGCGGTATAACAGATGAAAACCCTTCCATTCTCGTTAAACTAAATGATGAGAATGGCGTAAATACTGTGGGCACTGGCATAGGTCACGATATTGCCGGAACTCTCGATAATGATTCGAAAAATACTCTTGTGATGAACGACTTCTATACCTCAGATCTTGACAGCTATCAATCTGGTGAGGTGCTCTATCCCTTAAAAGATTTGGCAGAGGGAATTCATATGATAAACGTTAAAGCATGGGATGTATATAATAACTCCTCTGAGGGCAGTACAGAGTTCATTGTATCTACGTCGGCTGAGATGGCATTAGAGCACGTGTTGAATTATCCAAATCCCTTTACTACACGAACCGAATTCATGTTCGAGCATAACATGCCGGGGCAGATGCTGAATGTTTTGATCCAGGTATATACTATTTCAGGAAAGCTGATTAAAACTCTTCATGAGAATGTGATTCCTGAGTTGTCGGCTTCGTCGGCTGATAATAAAATAAGCGATGGCGGTTATCGTGTAAATGGAATTTACTGGGACGGGAATGACGATTATGGTGATAAAATTGGTAAAGGAGTTTATGTATATAAACTGACCGTGCAGGCCGAGAACGGCATGAAGGCTGATACCTTTGAAAAATTAGTCGTTCTTAAATAGGTGCATTTTTCTACTTTTTTATAACTCAATTAATATAAGTATTTTTAATGAAGACGAACAACTCTTTACAAAAAGTCTCGTGCTTGTCATTGATAACATTGTTATGCTTATCAGCCGAGGTGAAAGCTCAGATTGGCAGTGCAGATTCTTTAGATGGTAGGGTGAATACCATCAATACAGCGGTACCTTTTTTACGGATTGCTCCTGATGCACGTTCGGCTGCAATGGGTGATGTCGGCATCGGCTTATCTCCTGACGCAAATGCAGTCTTCTGGAATACAGCAAAATTGCCATTCGCTGAAAATAATCTGTCTTTGGCAGTAACTTATACACCATGGTTGCGCGAATTGGTAAACGATATTTATTTAGCATCCTTAGGGGGTTATTATAAGGTGGATGAAAATCAAGCGCTGACTCTTGGCTTAAGATATTTTTCTTTGGGAAGCATCACTTTTACCAGTGCAACTGGCACAACCATAGGCGATTTTAATCCACAAGAGTTTGTATTTGATGCAGGATATGCCCGCAAGTTGGCCGAACATTTCAGCGTGGGTCTGAACCTGGGATTTGTTTATTCAAATCTTGCCTCAGGCTTTTCTGTAAATAATATTCCAATAAAAGCGGGCAAAGCAGTGAAATCAGACATCTCGTTTTTTTACAATCACCCTGCGAAATTTGGTAAAACAAGAGGCTATTATAATATTGGTGCTACCATTGCCAACATCGGTAATAAAATCACTTATACCGAATCTGCAGAAAATAAGGATTTTCAACCTACCAACCTTGGCTTAGGAAGTGAAGTTAGTTTTCAGTTCGATGATTACAACAGACTCTCTCTCAACCTTGATCTGAATAAATTATTGGTTCCCACCCCTGATTCTTCCGGTGAATATCGTAATGAATCGGTGGTACAGGGTATATTTCAGTCTTTTGGAGATGCACCAGGTGGCTTTGGAGAAGAGGCACGTGAGGTAATGATTTCTACTGGTGTTGAATATTGGTATAAAGAATTGTTTTCCGTACGTACCGGTTTTTTTCATGAAGACAAGACAAAGGGTGCAAGGCAATATCTTACAGCAGGATTGGGAGTAAAATATAATGTATTCGGATTAAATTTCTCTTACCTTATCCCAACATCTAGTCAGAAGACTCCTTTGGATAATACGCTGCGTTTCTCTCTTATTTTCGATTTCGCGAACGGAGATAAAGAGCCAGAAGAAGCACCTGATGAAAGTGATTAGCGAAAGCGCGGTTTATAAAAGATCCTTCTTCCTCCGCGCAAATGTTATTAGATTAGAAGCTAATTCATTATTTTAGGCAATGCCGTTCAGGGTTGGATTTGGTTTTGATGTACATCCATTAACCCTT
>JACCZZ010000013.1 GCA_013695715.1 Chitinophagales bacterium
TATTAATGGGTTATAAAACCTTCTAAGAATCAGACAAAATTCCATAAATAAAAGTTCGGAAAGACATTTCTTTAAGTCCGGGTTCTGCGTCTCTATAGAATCCCACCCAATACAATACAAAATCAAGCAGTTAGGATCTAACATTAATGGAGTCGCTATTGCAGGTGCAACAAATCAATCTTATATCATCTCTCAATCCGGATTTTGTACCGTGGTAATTCATGATTTGAATGGATGCATCAATGACAACAGCATTGATGTGGTCTTTATAGGTTTAGACGATCCAAAAAATGATATCAGCCTTCCAATTTATCCTAATACCGTCTTTGATAAACTAACCATAGAAATCCATATTAAACTTAATCATAGCATTGAAATGAAAGTATTGAATGCGGTAGGACAGCTGATCTATTCTAAAACAGAAACACTCTTGAAGGAAATAATTTTAGATACAATAGATCTTTCTATAGCACCATCCGGAATTTACTTAGTCGAGGTTAAAACCAGCGAAAATCTTATCAGGAAAAAGATACTTGTGCAAAAAATTGAAACTTCTGAATTTAGTTCCGATTCGATTTCTCTTATAAAAATATTAAATTATTATTTAGCTGCAATAAGCTCAATGCCTAAGTTAATATCGTTGCGAATGAGATCATCTGGTTTGCCCGGGTAAGTAATGTCCCACAGGGAACGGTCGATGTTAAACCTTGCTAAGGCATCTATTGCGTCACCAGTCATGCTTATTCGTGCAGGGAATTCAATATTTTTTGTAATGCCTTTAAGTGTGAGATTGCCACTAATGGTATGCGTAGGGTTTGCAACTTTGTACTTATTGAATTCCTCCTGGTTTGCTTCATTTTCTTCAGTTACATTTCCAGAAAAAGGCTTTACACTTGTAATTTCGAAAACGCCTTCCGGGTTTTTTTCAACGTCGAAAAAATCTGGTGACTTTAAATGCCCTGCAAGCTTCATATTTCCTTCCTCATCAGAATTTTTAGGCCCAGAAATAGTGATGCTGTTCATATCCATAACAAAATTTCCTCCTGTGATGTTGCCATCTTTTACCTGTAGTTCACCATTCTTTATCTGCACATAGCCGCTGTGATAGCCGCTTACTTTTGTACCAATAAACTCAACTTTACTGGCCGCAGGATCAACTTTAAAAGTTACATCAGAAGACTGCTCAGTTACTTCCTTTGCCTCTGAGGTTATGGCCTCATCACTTTCAGGGGCATTTTTACATGTTGAGAACACTAAGCTTATGGCTGTGCACCAAATAATTAATTGAAAGACTTTCATTACGATGTTGTTTTTATTATTAAATTGATTGCAATTGGCTTTAAACAGACTTGATTCTCAATTGGTTCAATCAGGTACTTTGTTTTAGTGTCGATTTATATCATTTATTATTTAATTTCTATATTGCTTTTATGAAGTATTCGGCAAGAGCAAGATATCGGCTATCAATTGACTAAAATCAGATGAAATTTTATGCATTATTAGCATTGATGGTTTTGGCACTGGACACAAATGCTCAGAACCGCACCAACATCTTTGGTGTTCCTACTCCTTGGTAAGATCCTGCTGGTAAATCATTAACGTAGAATGTTGCACTACTCATATTAGGTGAAATTTGTTTACTTAATCTTTTCTGTCCAACAAGATCATAAATGGAAACTATAAGGGAATTAGGTGAACTGGTTAACAACAAAAGAGAAGTTTGACTCAATGCAGGATTGGGATAAAGGATTGCCTAGGATCAGAACAGCATTTTGTTGGAGGAAAAGCTGCTAATCGTTAAGTAAAAACTTATGAGAACTCTATTAGTTTCTATGTTTCTGATGATGGTTTTGGCGCTTCATGCCCAAAACCGGGAAACAGTCTGGATATTAGGTGCACAGCCAGTTGCAAACAAGTTGGCGATGACATTCATAAACGGATTTCCGGAGCCTTATGTTGAAGACAGGCACATGATCATGTTCATCACCAATGCCAGCATTTGCGACACTTTAGGCAATCTTTTATTTTATACTAATGGCCAATACATTGCTAATAAAAATCATGACACGCTTAAAAACAGTCAGGATTTTAATGCAGGTTACGGAACTGATGTTTACTATTATGCTGGCTTAGGAATTACAGAGGGAGTAATTATAATTCCTAGGCCACAAAATTCTAATATCTTTAGTCTCTTCTATGAAACGTTTGAGCAGATTGAAGTGAACGGCATCACAATTACTCAGCCACTTCATTTAAGTTACTCTGAAATTGATATTAGTCAGGATAGTGGTCTCGGTGAGATGACACTCAAAAATAGTTTCCTAATTGAGGATACACTAACTCAGGGATTGATTACTTCGTCAAAGCACGCCAACGGAAGAGATTGGTGGATTGTTTCCCATGAATATAGTACAAATCGTTTCTACAGTTGGCTGCTCACTCCCGATACTGTTGAAGGCCCATTCTCCCAGTGGATCGGGATTGATATTAACTACGATGCAATCAGTCAGGCGAACTTCTCCCCAGATGGAAGCAAGTATGCAATGGTCAATCATGTACAAAATACAGTTAGCATTTTAGATTTCGACAGATGTACAGGTCAATTTTCTAACGCTTTGATAGACTCCGGCTTTGCGTTATCAATCTTAG
>JACCZZ010000023.1 GCA_013695715.1 Chitinophagales bacterium
GCTGTGTTATAAAACTTATTACTAAGTATATCATGGTTGCCTTTAACCAACTCAATTTTGAGATCGGGTAAATCCTTACGCCATTTTAAAAACAGGTTCATCTCATTATTGGCAGCACTATGAAAAAGATCACCCACTATAATAAGCTTTGCAGGTTTATAAAATTGTATCAGTGAAAATAATCTTTGTAGGTCTTCTTTATACACCGTCTGTGGCACACCAATGCCGGATTTCCTAAAATGTCCTGCCTTGCCAAGATGAAGATCACTAAGAATAAGTGCATTTTCATTCTCCCAATAAATACATCTTTCAGCACAAAGCCACAAAGCCTGTTGTTTTAAAATAAATTTTTGATGCGAAGCCAAGCTTGGATTTTTTGCGGCAAATATCTTAATTATTGTAATAGGGTACCAACCTTCAAAAAGGGCAACTCAATTTATCGCTTCCATTTCACCAATGTGGTCGGTGAAGACACCGGCCACGGCTGCAAGAATGTTTTTGTTTTGAAGACTTAAAGATAGGTCTACAATTGTTTTTCGAGTGAAGCCTGCATTCTTCTAACCCGGTCTTCCAGTTTTTCAGAAGATAAATTTTCACGCATGCTATCCACTTTTATCGGAAAGCAAAATGGAGTAAGTCTTTTAGGGAACGTTATGATGATGTTTGAGCGTTGAATTCTCTCCAGCATATTTCTCAATCTTACTTCTTCCATTTGTATTTCCATTACCTCATTATATGCCTGTCTTAATAAAATATTTTTAGGTTCGTATTCTGCAAACACATTAAACAATAATGAGGCTGAAGATTGAAGATGCCTGGCTTTTTTCTGTTCGCCGGGATAACCCTGGAATATCAATCCACCAATTACAGCGATATCTCTGAATGTTCGCCTCGCCATTTCTGCACTATTAACACTTCGCTGTATATCTGTCACCAGATTTTCAGAAGAAAACAATTCGTAAACATTGGTGTCATCAACAGGTATTGGCTGATCGCTTAAAAGTTCAAAGCCATAATCATTCATAGCAAATGAAAAAGTTATTGGGAGAATTTTTCCGATACGATACGCTAAGATTGCAGCCATAGCTTCATGCACTAACCGCCCTTCAAAAGGAAAAACAAAAAGATGAAATCCATCTTTGGTTTCAATTTGTTCAATCAGCAATTCTTTTTCACGGGGGATGTGTGAAAGATATCCCTGCAACTCGAACAAAGGTTGCAAAGCCTCAAGCTCTTCATCCATTTTAAGTTTTGATCCTTTAATTAAATGTTCAGCAACCTCTTCAAACTTTTTACGAAGCATGAACCCGAGATTTGCTGAAAGTGGCATCCGGCCACCGTTCCAGCTTGGTATATTCGATTTTGTTGAATTTGATTTTCTTACCAAGACCGTCATATCTTTTATCATTACAAACTCGAGGGTTCTGCCAGATAACGTAAATACATCACCAGCCTTTAGCCTTGCAATAAAGTATTCTTCGATTACACCAATGTAGCCGCCGGATATAAATTTCACTTTCATCATCGGATCGCTAACAATGGTACCGATGTGCATACGATGGCGCATTGCGATACGCCTGTTATTGATTTTATATAAGCCGTTAATGATTTCAACTTTTTTGTAATCATCATATTGCTGAAGCGCTACTCCACCTTCGGTGATGAAATGAAGTATTTGTTCCCATTCATTATCCTGTATGTCTTTATAGCAATAGGTGCTGCGAATCTCTTTTAAAAGTGCTGAGGGCATGAAACCATCAGATATGGCAAGAGTGCTCAGGTATTGTATCAACACATCAAAACATAAAATTCTTGGTTCACGGTTTTCTATAAAATTTATTTTCGATGCTGCTTTAAGTGCCGCAGCTTCCACCATTTCTAATGAATGCGTTGGTAAAAAATAGATTTTACTTGTTGCATCAGGCTGATGTCCACTTCTGCCTGCACGTTGTAAAAACCTTGCTACTCCTTTTGGCGAGCCAACCTGGATAACCGTTTCAACAGGCCTGAAGTCTACACCAAGATCCAGACTTGCTGTACAGACCACACATTTTAATTTAGTAGTATGTAAAGCTTCTTCAACCCATAAGCGAAGCTCCTGCTCAACACTTCCATGATGTAGTGCTATTGCGCCGGCAAGCTCAGGACATGCTATTAATAATGACTGGTACCACCTTTCACTCATGCCTCTTGTATTAATGAAAATAAGTGTGGTAACGCTTTCCATGATAATTGGTATAACCTTATCAACTAGCTTAATACCGAGATGACCTGCCCATGGGTATTTTTCAATTTCGTCTGGCAGAATAGATTTGATCTCTATCTTCTTTCGGATGTCTGCAGAAATAATCCTGCCTGTTTCATGAGTATTTCTTAATGATAACGGACATAATAAAACATCTCTTGCCTGTTCAAGGTTTCCGATAGTTGCACTGATTCCCCACAGAGAAACTTGTTCAGCATTTTTTGTAATTGAGAGTGCTACCAATCTCGAAATGGCTAACTCAACCTGCACACCTCTTTTAGAACCAAGCAATTCATGCCATTCATCAACAGCAAGTACTTTAAGTGTTTTAAAGTGATCAGTATAATTTTTTTGAGCAAGGATCAATTGCAAGCTTTCCGGCGTGATAATAAGTACTTCCGGCATTTGACGCCGTTGCTTTGCACGTTCATTGGTGTCTGTGTCGCCGTTTCTGATGCCTATGCTCCACTGCATTCCCAATTCAGTAACTACTTCGGTCATGGCACGGGCAATATCTTTGGCGAGTGCCCTGAGTGGTGTTATCCAAAGTAGCTGAAGCCCTGATCTATGTATTGTTTTATAGTTAATTTGATTGTTATTGATGAATTGAATAACAGTGCCAAGGAATACAGAAAATGTTTTGCCACAGCCTGTTGGTGCATTTACTAAACCTGATTGCAGTAAGTGAATTTCCTGCCAGGTTTCTTCCTGGAATTTGAAAGGTTTGTAACCTTTTGAATCAAGCCAATTTGAAATGATCTGATAACCTAATGTAGAAGTTACTTTACTATTTACCATACATTTTCAGCATGCCTTTCAGGTCATCAATGGTGTTGATCTCATCAACGTTTTTATCTTTCCGCCAGCGGCTTATTCGTGGGAAACGCAGCGCTACACCACTTTTGTGGCGGTTACTTGCAGCTATACCTTCAAAGGCTATTTCAAAAATCAGTTCTGGCTTTACTGTTCGTACCGGACCAAATTTTTCAATTGAATGTCGCTTTACAAAGTTATCTACCTGTGCAAATTCTTTATCTGTTAGCCCGGAATAGGCTTTGGTAAAAGTCACTAACTTATCGCCATCTTTCACAGCAAAAGTATAATCCGTATATAAGTTGCTCCGCCTTCCGCTGCCTTTTTGCGCATACACCATTACGCAATCAATTGTAAGTGCATCAATTTTCCATTTGTACCAATCACCTCGTTTTCTACCAACCTGGTAAATGCTGTTTTTCCTTTTCAGCATAATACCTTCACTGTTAATCTCTCTTGAGGAAGCTCTTAATTTTTCCAAATCTTCCCAATCTGTAAATGTAATTATTGGAGAGAGTTGTAACACAGGATTATTAATTTGCTTTACAATGTCTTCAAGCTTTCTTCTTCTCTCCAACATAGGAGTTTCACGAAAATCTTCGCCATTATATTCCAGCAGATCATAAGCAAAAAAAGCAACAGGAGCTTCATCAAGTTGTTTTCTTGCAACGTTCTTTCTGCCAATCCTTGTCTGCAGGATAGCAAAGGGAAGGGGTGAACCTCCCGGCAATAAATCCTGTGTTGCAACTTTCTCTAAACGGAAAGGCATGATCTCTCCATCTAACACGATACCATCCGGCAACAGATCTTTAAGTATATAATACTCGGGAAACTTTTCAGTCATGAGTTCTTCACCGCGGCTCCATACAAAAAACTCATTATTACGCTTGATCATTTGTCCTCTTATGCCATCCCATTTCCATTCTGCCTGCCACTCTGAAGCATTGCCAAGAGATGATGGATGATCTTCCAATGCGTAGGACAAATAAAATGGATACGGCTTTGAATCATCAGCAGTTGTTGGATCATGGCTGAGTAAACCTGAAAATGTTGTGGTTACAGGATCCCAATTTCCACTAATTCGATGTGCAATAACAGATGCAGACAGATCAACAACTTTTGCCAATGCATTTACCATCATCTTTTGTGATACACCAATTCTGAAACTGCCTGTAATCAGTTTGTTGAAAACGAAGATTTCCAACCTTGTCATTTGAAACCAGCTCTCAAGAATGAATTGCTTCCTTATCTGTTCATTTTGTTTTTCCAGGGCAATAAATTGTTCAAGATAATATGACAGGCTTTTACCTTCTGTTATATCTACACTGTTTTCGGGGAGAAGCAACGAAATAGTTTCTGCAAGATCACCAACGGTATGATAGCATTCTTCAAACAACCATGCAGGAAGGTTAGTTATCTCAGCGCACCATGTTCTCAATAAGCCTGAGTTAACAGCTCTTCTCGGTCGGCGACCGCTAAAG
>JACCZZ010000033.1 GCA_013695715.1 Chitinophagales bacterium
CGATAGGTGCGATTACCTAATCAAATCTCTTCCCGGTAGGATATTAACACTGAATTATTAACCCCAGGTAAAAGAACCAATAAGCTTATGGATCTTATGTTCTACTGGATTTCTCCTGTGCCATTAACGCTGCGCGAGGATTAATTCACGTACTTCAAATACCGTATACACAATATAGAAAAAGAAGAATGGGATGATGAAAGATGGGTCTTCAGGATGTGCAACCATTACATATATTAGTAAAAGGATGGTGCTTAAAAAAAGCTTTATGAGCACAATGCCATTAACGCTGGCAACAAAACCATAAGCTTTCTTCTGCAATCCATTTAAACCTATATAAAGGCTGATGCCGGTTAAAGCCGCGAAGAAGACAAGTGCAATCCATGTGAAATTCTGGAAGAGCGCAAAAAATGGAGAGATGAAATTTATTATGGATACCAGAACGGCCAGGCCAAGGGTGTAGATAATCAATTTGCTGAAGCTCGCTCTTTTATTCATTATTTCTTCTTCATCAACTTTTTAAATATACTATACAACGCAACGATTACTCCGCCAAAGGAAAATATTAGTTTAAAGACCGGAAATGGCCATCCGGAAAGCCTGTCGAGGATATACCCCACAATAAATGCGACAGAGATTGTGGCGATGAGCTGGTAAGCAATGGAGGTGTACAGCAGGTATCCGGAATCAGACAGCTTTGGCTTCTTTCTGGAGTTGCTGCGGAATCGGCTTTTCACTCGGTTTCATTTCTTTTACACCCATCTTACAAGAGCCGGTAAAGCGGGCACCTGCTTCTACAACCAGTTTTCCGGTTATAATATCGCCTTCAAGGTAGCCTGAAGATTTAAGAAACATCATGTCGCTTACTTCAACTTTGCCGAAGACCTTTCCTGAAACATCAGCATTCTCGCAGATCAGATCTCCGTCAACCATGCCTGTTGTGCCTACAGCAATCTTCGATTTAGAGGTAACAGTGCCTTTCACTTTACCATCTATGCGGATGTCATTTTCTGATCTTATCTCTCCATCAATTTGCGTTCCTGCGCCGATGATGTTTACGGCTGATTGAGAAGTTGACGCAGTAACCATAGGCTTTGCAGGGTTTGTTTCTTTTGCGTTAAACATCATAATTTATTTTGCATTAAAAGTAAAAAATATCATTTAAAAACAATGTAGTCTTCAGGGTTAAGGGATAATCCATTGTACCACAGCTCAAAATGCAAGTGAGGCCCGCTGGTTAGTTCGCCGGTATTGCCAATGATCGCAATTACGTCGCCGGCCTTCACATAATTTCCCTCTTCTTTTAGTAAAACTGAGTTGTGTTTATACAAAGATATTAAATTATTGTTGTGCTGTATGGCCATCACGTAACCGGTTTCAGAAGTCCAGGCGGCAAAGACAACGATGCCGTCCAGGGTGGCCTTAATGGGTTCATTAACGGGTGCTACAATATCAACTCCATAATGCTGTTCAGTCAGGTTAAAAGGTTCTGTAATGTATCCTTTGATAGGTTGAAAAAAATGGAAGGCTTTTACATTGGTTTTGTTTTTTATAAGGGACGAAGTATTGCTTACTGTAAACCGTTCTTCTTTTTCCACATCTTTTCTGAATTCCTTTTCTGAAGAAGATACCTTATCAAGATTGATAGAATCGTATCCGGGGGTCTTTGTAGAATTTGTAGTATCCGAAATTTCCGTAACTGCAACCTGCCCGCTTATTACCTGCTTGATATTTTGCAGATACAGGCTGTTCGAGTGCAGCACGCGCTCTAATGAGTCACCACGGAGCTTGAGCTCCATTACATCACGGCGGAGGTTGACATCTGCATAACCGGGAATATATTCCTTTAAGGGCGTATAAATTATTGCCGCTAAAATGATCAATACAAATATTACAAGAATGCTGCTTATCAGAACGTAAACATTCATTCGCGTAAGCTTGAATGACGTAACCTCTTCAAATGTTAAATCATTTAATAAAACCAGCCGGTATTTATTAGTTAGGCGCTTATACCACGACCTTCTTTTTCTGTTCTCGGTCTTAACTTCCGGCATTTTAAATATTCTGCATTCTGTGCAATTAATGTTTAACCAGGAGGATTACTCTTACGAAGATCATAAAAATGAGTAAATCTTGAGTTAGGAGAACATTCCGGCACCACCAAGGACAAATTTAATTTGCATCTTCTTATGTATTGCTAATGCAGATAACTTACTTTATGCGAAATTATTTCAGCTAAGCAAAAGCTATTTCGCTTATCATGGTATCAAGCACGAACTTATCCATTATCTCAGTAAGTTTGCCGATCTTTTATGTCTCGTCGCCTCTCATTAGTTGCTTTCATCGTAGGATTGCTGTTATTAGTTATTCCGGATATGATCGTATTTTATCTGATGATGCCTGTGCCAACAAGCCAGCAAAGAGACGGTCTGGAGTTGGCACATGCTCTTTACAGGGTTCTATGGTTTACACGGTCTGTCGGGTTATTATTGATGGGTGCATCGTTGTTTCAATCAATAAGCTCCGGTAAAACTCGGGTGGTTATTTTACGATCGGGGCTTGTTGCTATAGGTCTGCTGATTGTTTATATACTTGGCTTTCGTTTTATGCCTGAAAACATTTTCAGGGAGCCTGAGCAAACAATATTTGCTTCCACCGATGATAACACTGTACCTGACAACAGCTATATTATAGGAGTTGAATTGAATGGAAGAGCAAAAGCTTACCCTCTAAAAATTGTTGGGTATCATCATAAGATACAAGATACAATAGGAAAGCAACCCTTATTGGTAACATATTGTACCATGTGCAGAACAGGAATGGTTTACGATCCTGTGATACAGGGAAAGTATCAAAAATTTCGCCTTGTAGGTGCAGCATATAATAATGCAATCATTGAAGATGGTGAAACAAAATCATGGTGGTATCAATCAACCGGCATTGCCGGAGCTGGCCCCTTAAAGGGTGTTGCTATGAAGACGAATCCATATCAGCAGATGACGCTTTCAGCATGGAAGCAACTTCACCCGAATACATTAATTATGCAGCCAGATCCAAAATTCACGAATCAATATGCGAAGCTGAAGAATTATGATATTAATATTCCAACTGCAAATACTGATTCAACAAAAAACAAAAACTTCCTGCCTAACAGCTGGGTTGTGGGAATAATGGTTGGTGAGAAGAGCAAAGCATTTTTATGGAATGAACTCACTGAGAAAAAAGTTATCAATGACTTCGTCGGCGACATTCCTGTAGTTCTTGCTCTTGAAGAAGACGGATATTCCTTCCATTCATGGGAAAGAGCAATTGACGACACAATCCTGAATTTTAAAATGGGTTCAGATAATGTGCTAAGAGATGTTGTAACGAATTCACCCTGGAACTGGAAAGGCGAATGTATCTCTGGTAGTTTTGCCGGAAAAAAACTGTCCCCTGTTACTGCTTATCAAACCTATTACCATTCCTGGGAAAGATTTTATAGTGACAAACATGATAAAGCAATCTATTCCATTCATGACGAATTAAAAATATAATTTTCTTACTCTTGAAAAACACCTTAGCTAGTGATCATTGTTATAACATAATTTTTTACCAGAATTGATCATTGGTTTCCAGGGATCTGATAAAAAGAGGCTCTTTCTTTCAAATACCTCAGGCAATCCATTCAGGTTTCTTACGTTAATTGTTCTATTTGAAATAATTTTACCTTTTAAAGGTTAATTTTAGTTGTTTAAAAGTTTGCAATTGTATTCTCGACTCTCATATATTCTGATTTTATTTTTTTCTTCCGCCGTTCTAACATCCTGTTCATCGGGTAAAAAAACCGGACAATCTTATATTGGTCGTGTTTACCATAATACCACAGCTCATTATAATGGCTATTATTATGGGAAGCAAAAAATGCTTGAATATGAGAATCAGATGCTTGCAAGCCGAAAGGAGGACTATTCAAAACTGCTTCCTATTTACCTTATAGGAAATCCTGAGGATGCGGCAGCCGGGTCTGATATGGATTCACTTATCAAACGACTTACTATTGTAGCTAAGCTTCATCCTCAAAGCAAATGGACTGATGACGCTTACTACAATATTGGCAAGGCTTACTATTATAAAAAGAATTACGAAGCTTCTCTTGCTACCTTTCAATTTGTCTCTTCAGAGTTTAAGAATAAAAAGTCTTCTACCGCTGCATCTGCTACAGCAAAAAAGAAAAAGCATCATAAGCCCATGTCAAGGGCAGAGAGAGAAAAAGAGGATGCTAAAGCAGAAGCTAAAGCGGAAGATCAGGGATCTTCTGTTCTTGGTTTTTTAAAGCACAAGCCGATTAGAAATAATGATCTTCTATGGCTTGTGCGTACCTTCGCAAACCTTAAAAATTTTTCTGATGCCCAGGCTATTATTGCCTATCTGAAAGATGGAAAGTTTCCAAAAGATATGCGAGTGGATCTTGCTCTTACAGAGGCATATGTTTTTATTCAGCAAAAACAATTTGTCAAGGCCATAGAGCCGATGAAACAGGCGGTCAATCTTATAAAAAGCAAAAAAGAAGCCACCCGCTACTCGTACATTCTCGCTCAGCTTTACCAGTTAAATGGTAATTATAATTATGCTACCCAGGAGTTTACGGCTGTTACCAAGATGCGGCCCTCGTATGAGATGGATTTCAATGCCCGCATTAGTGTAGGTAAAAATTACATTCAATCAGGAACCGGCTCGCCTAAAGAAATATTGTCTCAATTAGATGAGATGTCGAGAAATGATACTTATGAGGAATTCAACGATCAGATTTATTATTATATGGCATTGGTGAATCTGAAGCAAAACAAAGTGGAAGAAGCAGTAAAAAATTTGGAAACTTCAATTCAAAAAAGCGTTGCCAACATAAATCAGAAGGGCCTTTCATATCTGAAAATAGGTGAATTGAATTTTGAAGATCAGGATTATGTATCTGCGCAGCCAGGTTATGATAGTGCAGTTGCTTTTTTAGATCCCAAGTTTGATACGCTGGATCGTGTAAAAGAAATAAAAACAGTGCTGGATAAGGTGGTTTTTGAAACCAATATTATTCTACATCAGGACAGTTTGCAGAAGCTTGCCAGGATGAGTGAAAAAGAACGTAACAAGATAATAAACAATGCACTTGCTGAGATTGAAAAGAAACAACAATCCGCTCAGCAGGATACGTTCCTGAGTCTTCAAACGCAGCAAGCACAGGATTTACCTGGTAACCAGGCAAGTTCTTCAGGCAACTGGTATTTTTATAATACATCTACAAAGGGAACAGGTTATAATGATTTCATAAAGAAATGGGGTAACCGCACATTAGAAGATAACTGGCGCCGGAGCAATAAGAAATCCTCTGCAGGAGATATTGAGGCCAGCAATTCAGATTCCGGGCAACCAGGTTCAGAAAATGCAGAGACTTCTTCTCAAAGTGCTTCCAGAGAGGCAATGCTGGAAAATATTCCGCTTACTCCTGAAAAAATGGCTGCCTCCAATCAATTAATGTTTAACGCTTATTATTCTCTTGGCACCATTTATAAGGATGCACTTCACAATATTCCACGAGCTATAGAAACATTTGAAAAGCTCGCCGCACGCTTTCCTGACAATGAAAGTCTTCCTCAGGTATATTACAATCTATACCTCTTGCATGAAGAAAGGGGAGCCACAGCAAAAGCACAGGATTATAAAGATCGCATTTTGACAAATTATGCAGCGAGCGATTTTGCAAAAGTTTTAGCAGATCCTGAATTTATTCACAACAGCGAAAAGAAAACCAATGAATTAGATATTTATTATGCCTCTACCTATGATTATTTTGTTGCAGAACAATATAGCAATGTAATTAGTCGCATTCACTCCGCCGATAGCTTGTTTAAGCCAAACGCGCTACAAGGAAAATTTGAATTGCTTCAGGCAATGATCGAAGGAAAAACCAATGGCAGACAATCATACATTAATGCACTCGATTCAATAATGAAAAAATTTCCTTCTGGAGAAGTGCATGATAAGGCTGTTGAAATTCTTACTGAACTTGGAGTACAAGTGGCAAGTACAACAACCAAAGATTCAGAAGCCTCAAAAAAAGGTGAGAGCACAAATAAAACTACCCCATACACAATGCATCCTAACAATCCTCAATATTTTGTAGTGGTGTTCAATACTGTTTCTCCTAAGACAAAAGCAATTTCAGATTCTCTTGCCAACTTCAACTCAATATCGCATTCACTTGATAAACTGAAGGTTTCTCCTCAATTGCTGGATACAAAAACCCAGATGATTGTTGTGAAGCAAATGAAGAACACCGAAGTTGCTATGAATTATTATTATGAGATACTTGATTCAGAAACATTATTCGAGCAGGTGGAAGATATTGGATACGATGTGTTCATTATTGATGATAAAAACTTTCCCTTGTTTTACCAGAGAAAGAATGTCGCCGAATATCTCGAGTTTTTCTCAAAAAATTACGAAGGTGAAGAAAGCGGCAACATAGAAGGCAATGAAGAATAAACATGCAGCCCGCTAATAACTTTAT
>JACCZZ010000073.1 GCA_013695715.1 Chitinophagales bacterium
ATATCCACATGCTGGTAAAAGAGCCGGGTAAAAGCCTATACTATATTGATGAAGTTTGGTTTGACGATGACCCGCTTATTTCCAAAAAATTAAACGATGAATCTGAAAATAGAGGTGGAAATTTAATAATACCTCTTTCAAAAAATAAGGATGATTTTTGGAGTGGTAACCTAAGCATTACATTGGGTCTAAATATTCCTGACTATAAATGAAACTATTTACAGCTCATCTACTTTTATTTTTCTTACCCTAATTCATGCAGTTAATAATGATATCAAACTTTAATTTTAAAAGTTTAAACTTCTCCTTTAAGTAATCAACCATGATTTTATACCTGAAATAATTTAATGGGTTTTGATTTGCATGTATACTTCCTAATCCAAAAAATTATCAGTGGTACCAATATAAAGATTGGAGCAAGCCAGGGCAGCCATGCAGGATAAAATCATTAACATTAACAACCAGGAAAGCGGTTATTGTAGCAATGTAAGCGACTCAGATGAAAAATCTATTGACTTCTGTGAGAGAGTACAACATCACCTTATTGTCTTCAGCTAAACAATTCTCCTCAATATTTAATATATGTTCTGCCATAAGCGATAAAAACACACACAAGAAAGATTGTACAGTTTAATAAAACATTTTTATTTTCCCGTCTATTGTAGTGAACTAATGCTGCAGGAACCATAATAACTGCAAAGCAGATTGCAGAAATTATCGCTAAGATTGGAAGAATGTGGAGCAACGTAGGAAGAATTATTCCTATGGCACCAAAGATTTCTGAAATACCGATGAACCGAATTAATGGAAGTGGTAAACCTTCAACACCTGTTTGGCCTTTTGCCACTAATTTTTGTTCTGAGACAATAGATTTGTTTATACCTGAATACATAAATATAAAAGCAATTAAAGATTGAAGAACCCAAAGTAGAGTATTCATACTATGTCTTTTTGCTTTGCAAAGAACAGAACGCTAACTTAAATTTCTTTTGACAATAGTCAAAAAATCAGATCTGAGAACGTATCCTACTAAGTGTTTCCTGAGTGATGCCTAGATAAGAAGCAATCATTCCAAGGGGAACACGCTTAATAAAGGTTGGATGGGCCGTTATTAAGGTATGGTAGCGTTGTAAAGCAGTTGAAAAATGCAGATCGTCAAACTTCTGTTGCAATTGAACCAAACCAAAGCTTACAAGCTGCCTTGATTAGATTTTCTATATCGTGATGTTTGGAGCAAAGATTTTCTAAATCATTGTAGTGAAGGGAGAAAATAAATTGAATCTTCTAACAACTCAATTGTCCTCCTGGCTGGTTTTCTGGTTATAAAACTTATGATGGAGCAAGCAAATGAATTCTCTGCACTAACCCAGTCAGTAATCTCCTTTCCGTTTTTTAAATAATAGGTTCTTGTCAAACCACTTTCTATAAAATAAAAATAACTATATACTATGTCTTGCTTAACTAAAACATAACCTTGTGGAAGCTCTATCTGCTTAAATATGATGATAGGTCTTTTTTGCTGAGCGCGGATAATTTTGTGAACTGAGAAATTAATTTAAAAAAACTCTCCACTTATATTTGTTAGATTAAAGGTTGTTATTATAGTAATTAGATTGTTTCAAATTCTTTATACAAGAAAGATCTAATTTAACACATCATTTCAGCATTGGATACAATTATGAAGGAATTTTTAAAATGAAAACTCTTACCGCTGCGTATGCCTTCAGCTAGGCAGTTATATAAGCTGATTCTGCAATTTTTCCGAATCAATAAGAAATTTATAAAATTTATCCTGTTTTACAGAATGAATTAAAGCAATTTGTTTTTGCCTATGGAGGTCTGTACCGGCAAAATCAATTAATTCTTTTCTTATTAACTCCTGTGCAGCGCGCTTTACATCATTATTATAATATCCTGTTAAGGACATAAGATTCACTTGAAAATAAACATCCTGATCTTTTAATCTCTTATATGCAGCCATACTCTTATCATGAAAATAGTGATAGCGCTCCGGATGCGCCAGCACTGGCTTATAACCTTTTGAGTGCATATTCTCTATCATACTATCAACCATAACAGGAACCATATTCATAGGCAATTCAAAAAGCACGTATTGGTTTCCAAAGGTCAGCAGGTTTTTATTTTCTATGCATTCAAAAAAATAATTATCGAAAAAATATTCTGCAGCGGCCTTAAGTTCAATGTTCAACCCCTTCAGAAAGCATGCTGACTGTAATTTCTGCAGACCAGCCTCTATTGTTTCAGATGTGTTGGCGTATATACTTTTATGAATATGAGGAGTTGTTATTACCTTCTTATAACCTAAATCGAGTAAGCCCTGAATTAACTGGAGCGATTCTTCTTCAGTCTGTGCGCCATCGTCAATGCCGGGTATGAGGTGAGAATGCAGATCCACCGTTAGTGGATCAACAATTTTACTATAATTTTTCTTTAATGAGAATAAGTGCACATTATACTGTTCATCACGCGGCTGCTATGTCTTCCTTATTTTTCTGAATTATCTGTTGCCTTTCCTGCATTTTCATATTCGAATCTTTAACCGTTTTTGACACCAGCAAAAAGATAGACCCAAGGAAAATACCTATAAAAGACCCTACAATGAAAGCAGCAGTTTTAGAGACGAAGGATGCCTGTGTTGAATATCGGGGATCATCAATCACCTGGAGAATCGGTGCGGTAGTTAAGAGGGTAACTTTTGCAAGTTCAACGTTGTTTACTGCTGCAGAATATTGCTGATTCAGAAGATCACGATCTCTTGCGGCAGCAGTAGTGCCCAGCATGCCTTTTTGGCGAATGAGGTTGTTGGTTACATCCTGTAAATGAGCAACCCTATAATCTAAGTTCTTCAGGGCCTTCCCCAAAGAGTCAACCCTCTGATCTGCAACACCAAGATTTTGTCTGTTCAGGTAGTATACATCTTCCATGAAATAATTAGCCGATTTATCCACCATGTGCTTCATCATATTCATTGAATAGTCATGGTTGCGGGTAACAAACGTAGCTGTATTAAATGGGCTTGACTCATCATACTCCATGGTCAGGTTATTGTCAATGATGCTTTGATAAATCACATTCAGGATGCTGTCCTCAAGCCGTGTCAACTGCTCAAGAGGCTTTGGAGTAAATTTAAAATTCTTCAGCTTTGGATCGTCATTCCATCCTTTACTTATCAATCCTCCGTTACGCCAGCGGTATAGATCAATGTAATGATTTGCCATCAAATCAAGCTTTCCATCCACCACCCCTTCCTGCATGAGAGATTCTTTTATAACTTTTCTAGTTTGTATTAAACTGGCAAAGAAACGATTGTCAAAGCCGCCCCCACCCTTCCCTACAGAGCCCGATAAGCCAAGAGAGTTAGCGAGTGACAAAGAAGAACTAAGCAATCCGCTTGAGGCACTCTGCCCTTGAATGGCAAAACTCGCAGTAGAAATATACTTTAAACCATACCACCACGCGTAGAATAATCCAAGTCCTCCAAAAATTGCTATCCATATTAATAGAATATACCATTTACGGAACACATAGCGAAATGATTGCTTGATGTTGGTCCATAAGGGGCCCAGATGAATTTCTTCATCGTCAGCGTAAGCCCGTTGAATTTTATAATTATCCTGTGCCATGATGAGGCTATTATTTACTTTAAAAGTTTATGCGGGTAACAAGAATGTACAAGGTAAGCAGCCCGGTAACTTTAACGAGTGCACTTTCAATAATCGCGTTCACATCTACCGGTTGCGCAGGTACCGGTGGTAACAGGGGATCGATATCAAGCCTAAATGGTACAACGACGTAAGCACCCTTTTCTACTTTCGGATAGATGCGAATAAATGCTAACCGGCGGGGGTCCTCAAGCTTTCCACCAGGCTGAATAACATAAGTACGTGGTCGTTTGGCGTCTTTTGCAAAACCCAGCCCATACTTTTTAACGTAGAACTTTGCTCGTTTACCTTCATGGTAAGGTGCATTTAAATAGCCCATTGTATCCACATACGGAAAATTTATCATTCCTGAAACACTTACAAGATCGTTGGTGGTAGGAATGCTTATGATGTCACCTGGCCTAAGAATGAAGTTATATTCACTTGACGCATCCTTAAATGCCTTTTCAAGATCCATGAAAATGATGCCGCGATCATTCTCTTCGCGGACCAGGGTAGCCTGGTTGACATTTGCCCACTGTGAAAGCCCACCGGCTCGGTTGAGTACATCTACTAGCTTTTCTTCTTTATCGTTTAATGAATACTCTCCCGGATAAATAACCTCGCCATTTATCGTTACCATACCCTGAGATTCCATGTTAATCAAAGATCTTACAAACACAATGTCAAAAGGTTCTAATTTGAAGGATTCAGCATCACCGCCGATAACCAGGTTAGAATCAATTGGAAAGGAGGCAACGATCTTTGGCTGGGGTGCAGATTTGCCATTCTCTGTTCTGTATCTTGAAACCTCGATTTTGGTATTTGCCGCCTCTGCTTTAATGCCACCGGCAGTAAATAAGAGATCATTTAGTGTAATGCCCCGGGCATAAGCGTATTGTCCAGGCAGACGAACTGCACCGTTAACTGATACAGATACAGAATCCATAAAGGATGACTTATCGTAAAAATAAATCTCATCCAGGTTAGTTAGTAAAAGGTTGTCAACCGAGGTGGGGTCTCTGACCACATTGGTTGGGTTAAACGGAATATACGATGAGGTAAGGTCCGCGTTTCGGCGAATTACATAAGCTCTGTCAGCCAATGCATCTTCACGTAAGCCGTGAGATTTTGCCAATATATCGGAGATGCGGAGGCCGCTGGTGAAGTTAAATTCTCCCGGCTGCATCACGGCACCGCTTACTTTCACAAACTGAAACAGCTGGCTTGGAACAGTGCTGATAAAAACTTCATCGCCATTCGAAAGCTCATATTTCACCTTAGCATTTTTTAAACTGTCCAGGTCAACATCATACAGCTCAAGCCGATTGCCTACATATCTTTTCACCTGCACAGATTTGGTATAAGCCTGCGGAGTGAGGCCACCAGCGTAGTTGATGAGATCATTAAGATCTTCGCCCTCAATCAATTCATATCTGAATGGACGCTTCACCTCTCCTGTAATGGATACCACTTTTCCGACGGGAGGAACGAATATGTAATCGTTGCTTTGAAGAAAATAATCATCCTGAAGGCTGGGATTCAGTAAGTAAGCGTATACATCAAGGGTCTTCACTGTCTGTCCCTGTCGCTTTACATAAATCTTACGCAGTGAGCCTAAGTCCGTAGGACCTCCTGACGCAAACAATGCATTAAAAGCAGTGTTAAGGGCTGGAATTGAATAGGTGCCAGGATTAAAAACCTCACCAACGATGTTAACTCCGATTACACGTGAGTAGATGATGGTAACTTCAATTTGCGAATTCGGCATGTCAAGATAGGTAGCAAAACGACTCCTGATCAATGCCTTAGCTCTATCAAGGGTTAACCCTTTCACATAAATCTTTCCAACGCCTTCCGGAAATATAGAACCCGTTTGGTCTACAGTGTAAGATCCGCTGAAACTCGAATATCCCCACACATTGATGCCTACCTGATCGCCCACTCCGATTACATAGGTTCCGCTTGCCTGGCCATCCACGGAACTGTTAAACATGTCGACAGACTTATTTCTGAAATAACTATAGCCATAAGATTGAGAGGCTGGTAATCTTGTAGTATCTACATATGGCTGGGTAGTATCCGGTGGTGTAACTACAGGAGGGGGTGGCTGGGGTGCCGGCGTAGGTGTTACTGTAGTGGTTCCAGTGGGAAGAGGAAGTGTAGTACCAGGCTG
>JACCZZ010000132.1 GCA_013695715.1 Chitinophagales bacterium
AGGCCTTGTTTGCCTCTGCCATCTTATGGGTGTCTTCTTTTTTCTTAAAGGCAGCACCTTCACCTTTTGCTGCGGCGATTGATTCAGCAGCCAGCTTATCGGCCATAGATCTTCCGCTTCTTGCAGCTGAATAATTTATAAGCCATTTCATTGAGAGAGCAAGCTTCCTGTTAGGTCGTACTTCTGCAGGAATCTGGAAGGTAGCTCCACCGATACGGCGGCTGCGTACTTCAACTGCAGGCATAAGATTCTCAACAGCCTTTTTCCAAATTGGAAAGCCTTCCTCCTTTGTTGTTTCTGATATTTTATCTATAGTATCATAGAAGATTTGAAAAGCGGTTGTCTTCTTTCCCTGTTTCAGCAACGTATTCACGAAACGTGTAACCATCTCATCATTGAATCTCGGATCTGGAAGAATGGGACGTTTCTTTGCTCTTGACTTTCTCATAGTATGTAATCAAACAAATGTTAGACTATTTTTTAGCAGCAGCAGCGCCGGCTTTTGGCCTCTTTGTACCATATTTAGAACGGCTTTGCTTACGGTCATTTACACCCGCAGTATCCAATGCTCCACGAACAATATGATAACGAACGCCAGGAAGATCTTTTACACGTCCTCCGCGAATTAGTACTATCGAGTGTTCCTGAAGGTTATGACCTTCGCCAGGAATATAAGATATCACTTCTATACCATTGGTAAGACGAACCTTAGCCACCTTACGCAGCGCAGAATTTGGCTTTTTAGGAGTGGTGGTATAAACACGGGTGCATACGCCACGCTTTTGTGGACAACTGTTCAGCGCCCTGGATTTACTCTTTGCACGGATGATCGTTCTTCCTTTACGAACTAATTGTTGAATGGTTGGCATTCGGCGGAGCTAAAAATTTTTATAGGGTGCAAAAGTAGCACGAATTTGCGGTATAACCAACGGAGGTGGAAAGAAATTCCCTTGATAACTAATTTAGGATAAGTGAAACCAGCACATTCTATAATTGTCATACCTTTAACTTATTCTATAAACACTAAATATTCGTTGTGATTCTAAAAATATATGCACTTATTGCTGCCTTGTTTTATTGCTACAATCAATCCATCGCATCCAATATATTAAAATGTGAAATAATAGATAATCCCATTATCGAGGGTGACACCTCAATAAAAATTCATTCTGCCAAACCCCTTCTTACAAAGCCAAATGTGTTGGTGATCTACCTCGATGATTGCAGGTATGATGTCTTTGGTGCCAATGGTGGACCACAATTTTTCAACTCACCGGCAATCAACAGCATCGCAAATGAGGGGGCAAATTTCCGCTGGTGTTTTCCTGCGCTTTCATTGTGCGGACCATCACGTGCCTCCATCGTAAGCGGATTATATCCGCACCATCATGGCGTTTATAACAATGCAATCCTCGAAACCTTCCCTCACACCACCCTGGCTGAGATCATGCATGACAATGGTTACTTCACCGGCTATATTGGAAAGTATGGTTTTCAAAAATTTCCTGTACCTGGCTATGATTACTATTGTCAGTCATCAAGTGACGACTACCTCGACGCAGGTTACCAATATAATTCACCCAATTTTCAGGTGATTTCCGGTCATAAAACTGAGGTGCTTACAGATAAAACATTTGAATTTTTAAGCCAGGTTCCTGCAGGACAAAAGTTTTTTCTCTTTCTTGCTCATAAAGCTCCTCATGTACCCTATGATCCAAGGCCAGTGGATGAAGGTATTTTTAATGATGACACTATGCCTTTTCCTGCTAACTTTCCTGGATATACGGCAAATGCTCCATCTCACTATGTAGATTGTAATGCTACCTATCAAACACCCGATGATGTTTCAGAAAATTATAGAGATTATTTTGAACTTCTGCAGGGAGCAGAATGGAGCGTAGATACGATCTTAAATTACCTTTCCACCAATAATCTGTTAGACAGCACACTGATCATTTTCACGAGTGATAATGGACTTTTAATCGGGGAGCATCAGCTTTCAGGAAAAGAGCTGATCCTTGATCCCTCTATAAGATTGCCGATGTTTATTAGATATCCATTATGGTTTTCTCCAAATACAGTTATAACAACTGAAATGGCAATGAATATTGACATTGCCCCCACAGTTTTAGATGCTGCCGGAATAACCAATACATTTAACTTTGATGGCGTATCGATGCATTCACTGGCAAGTGGTGCGGTGCACAGGCAGGAATTGTTTTATGAGTATTTCTTTCGCGATGGCTGCAACCCCACCTTCCAGGGCATCAGAGATTTTTCATATAAATACGTAACAAATCAATGTTCCACCACAGTAGGAGAATTTTACAATCTTGTTCTCGATTCTCTTGAAACGTATAACCTGATAAACGATCCAACCTATGCCTCGCTCATCTCTTTATATGAAATAAAACTCGACTCTCTGAAGAACTACTACGGTTACGTAAACCTCAGCGATACTACTCTTGATTGTTTCCTCTATAATCCTGACAGCTCAGTATATACGTTTACCTACCCCATACCTGATGCGTTTGGGAATTATACGTTGCAGGCATATCCAAATCCGGTAAATAATATAATAACCGTTGCAGTAAATTCTCAAAAGAAAGGCATGGCAGATCTTGTAGTGAGAAACATTTATTCACAGATTCTTTTCCACCACAAATTTTCTTTATCAACTGATTCTTCTTTTACTAACGTGAATGTTGCATCATACCCCGCAGGAACATATGTTATTGAACTTACCGTGAATGGCAAAACGCAATCGCTGCGTTTCATAAAGGAGTAGCACTCTTTTTAGAAGTTTCATAACAATGCGAAGCTAATTCCTCTATTT
>JACCZZ010000147.1 GCA_013695715.1 Chitinophagales bacterium
TCTCAAATTTTTTTCCATTCAATAATAGTATGCTCCAAAATTAATTAATCCCATTTTAGTGCTTGACCGTTTGCTTCGTCATGCTGAATTCATTTCAGCATCTTTTCTGCTAAATATTCCTGTTTTCTGAAATCCAGCATCTGGGCATTACAATTTAAGACCCTGAAACAAGTTTAGGGTGACGCTGGTTTTTGTTGACGTTCTTGAATGATAATTCTCCGTGGTCATCATTGGTGATCAGAATTTCACTGTCATTACTTACCTCGCCACTAAGAATTTTTTTTGATAATTCATTGATCAATTCTTTTTGAATAACTCTTTTCAATGGCCTTGCACCAAACTGAGGGTCATATCCCTCCTGAGCCAACTTTTCAACTACTTCATCAGTGAAATCCAAGTGAATATTATTCTTTTGCAACATTTTTTTAAGCTGTTCAAGCTGAATTTTTACTATATCTAGTATCTCATCTCTCATCAATGGACTGAAAAGGATGATGTCATCTATCCTGTTAAGAAATTCGGGACGTATAGTTTTTTTCAGCAGCTCCATCACTTCCAGCTTTGTGGTTTCCATTACGCTCCATTTATTCTGTTCATTTACTTCTTCGAAGTTTTCCTGAATGATGGAAGATCCTAAGTTTGAAGTCATGATAATGATTGTATTCTTAAAATTCACCACCCGACCTTTATTGTCAGTCAATCGTCCGTCATCCAGCACCTGAAGCAAAATGTTAAATACGTCTGGATGTGCTTTTTCAAATTCATCTAGAAGTATTACTGAATAGGGCTTTCGGCGGACTGCCTCTGTCAGTTGACCTCCTTCATCATAGCCAACATAGCCAGGAGGAGCTCCAATCAACCGTGAAACAGCATGACGTTCCTGGTACTCGCTCATGTCTATTCGCGTCATAGCATTATCATCATTAAATAATATTTCGGCCAGCGCTTTTGCCAGCTCTGTTTTCCCTACACCTGTAGTACCAAGGAAGATGAATGAACCAATAGGCCGCTTGGGATCTTGCAGACCAGCACGGCTTCTTCTGATAGCATCTGCTACTGCCTGCACAGCTTCATCCTGGCCTACTACACGTTCATGCAATTCGGTTTCAAGATGTAATAATTTCTCCTTATCACTTTGAAGCATTCGCATAACCGGAATGCCCGTCCACTTAGAAACAATCTCCGCTATATCTTCAGCATCTACCTCTTCTTTCAGCATGCGGCTTCCCTTATTTAATTCTTCCAGCTTGTTTTCAAAATTCTTAAGCTTTTGTTCCGACTCACGAATTTTTCCATACCTTAACTCAGCAACTTTTCCATAATCACCAATTCGTTCAGCCTGCTCTGCTTGAAGCTTGAAATCTTCAATGGTCTGTTTCGTTTCCTGCACTTCGTCTGCAATGTCCTTCTCCGATTGCCATTTAGCCTTTAATTCGTTTCTCTCTTCTGTTAAGTTTGCAATTTCTCTGTTCAGATCCTCCAGCTTTTTCTGGTCGTTTTCACGCTTTATTGCTTCCCTTTCAATTTCAAGCTGACGTATCTTTCGTTCGATCTCATCCAATTCTTCAGGCACAGAATCCATTTGAAGTCTAAGTTTTGCTGCCGCTTCATCAATGAGGTCAATAGCCTTATCAGGAAGAAACCGATCAGAAATATAGCGATGCGAGAGTGTGACAGCAGCAATGATTGCTTCATCTTTTAATCTTACTTTATGATGCGTTTCGTAGCGCTCTTTCAATCCACGCAAGATGGAGATGGCGTCGTCTTCATTGGGTTCATCAATTATAACCTTCTGAAATCGTCTTTCAAGGGCTTTATCTTTTTCAAAAAATTTCTGATATTCATTCAATGTGGTTGCGCCAATAGTTCTTAATTCACCACGGGCTAATGCCGGTTTTAGAATATTTGCGGCATCCATTGCTCCCTCTGTAGCTCCTGCACCAATGAGTGTATGTATCTCATCAATAAATAAAATTATCTGCCCATTGCTTTCAGTAACCTCTTTAATCACAGCTTTCAGCCTTTCTTCAAACTCTCCTCGAAACTTTGCTCCTGCAAGCAAGGAGCCGGTATCAAGAGCATAAACCGTTTTTGTTTTTAGATTCTCAGGAATATCGCCGTTAACAATGCGGTGAGCTATACCCTCTGCGATTGCTGTTTTACCGACACCTGGCTCACCCACAAGGATGGGGTTGTTTTTTGTCCGGCGTGAAAGAATATGCAGCACCCTCCGGATTTCTTCATCACGCCCTATCACAGGATCTAACTTTCCTGATTGTGCAAGCTCGTTTAGATTCTTTGCATATTTATTTAATGCATTATAGGTAGACTCTGCAGATTGATCGGTTACTTTCCGGCCTTTTCGCAATTCAGCGATAGCAAGCTTTAAATCCTTTTCGTTAATATCAGCATCCTTAAGCAATTTAGCTGTGTTATCTTTTCCCATTAACAAGGCGTGTAACAGATGCTCTACAGATACAAATTCATCTTTATATTCTTTAAGATACCCTTGCGCTTTAATCAATGCCTGGTTTGCATCATTAGAAAGATACTGACTTGCTGCCCCGCTTACTTTAGGATAGACATTCAACTGTTCAGTAAGTTTTG
>JACCZZ010000151.1 GCA_013695715.1 Chitinophagales bacterium
ATTATTATACTATATCAATTGCCGACAATCCCGGGTTAAATAATCCTGTTAAGGTACCTGCAATGGTGCGAGATCTTGTAATAACTACTTACTTTGAAATTTACTTGAATAATGGCACTGAAACGAAAACTTTGACGCTGGTATACGACAAAAACAATAAATGGTACCGCATTAAGTTTGCCCCACAGGCAGGTTGCCGCAGGGAAGAATTATGGAAGCGGGTAAATGATGTCCGCAGCTATGAAGAATTATTAAAATCAATGGTAGCGCAAATGGATAATAATCTTAAACTTGATTGCTACCGTGGCCATGAGGCTGAGGTGATACTTGATTAAGCTAAATTCAAAACCATTTAGAAAACCCTTCGTGAGTTCACCGAAGGGTTTTTTATTGCAATTACGATCTCATATATTGAAAGTTAAATCTAAGATTAACAATTTGAATGTTATGGTGTGTATTGAATTAGTAAAATTTTGCAAAGTTTTAATTTACGAACCAGATTTGTTTTACACTATTCAATTATTTATCTTTGTACCGAATGATTTGATTGGAGGGGACAGTTAGTCCCCTCTTTTATTTTGAGAGCTTGAGATGACTAACCTTGAAAATAGAATTAGAGAGATCCTCGAAAAGGTTCTTAAAGAAAACAATACTTACCTTATAGAATTGAAGGTGCATGCGGGTAGGCTGGTACAGGTTTTTGTAGATCGTGACCCGCACATTACTATTGAAGAATGTGCGTACATCAGCCGCATTCTCGGGAAGGAACTTAACGAAGAATTTCCCTTTTCTGAACAGTACGCCCTTGAAGTATCATCTCCAGGAATTGGGGAGCCATTTAAAGTATTGCGACAGTATCAAAAATGTTTAGGGCGAGAGGTGGAGGTGTTGATGCTATCCGGAGTAAAAAAAACAGGCACATTGTTGTTTGCAGATGAAGATAAAATAATTCTTGAAGAAACAATTAAATTGAACAAAATAGCTTCTGCTATTCAAATTCCTTTTTTAGATATTAAATCTACCCACATTATAATTAAATTCTAATTACTAAATTTCTTGTCATGAACAGTCAAGGCTTAGTTGATTCATTTTCTGAATTTAAAGATTTCAAGAATATTGACCGACCTACAATGATGAAGGTGCTTGAAGATGTATTTCGCACCCTGCTTCGTAAAAAGTATGGCTCAGATGAAAATTTTGACGTAATTGTAAATACGGAAAAAGGAGATCTCGAGATCTGGAGGCGGCGAAATATTGTAGAAGACTTGGCCGTAGAAGATTCAAACACTCAGATTCCGTTATCTGAAGCAATAAAGCTGGAGCCAGATTACAGTGTGGGTGAAGAAGCAATCGAGGAGATTACTTTCGAGAGCTTTGGACGGCGGGCCATTCTTACCGCCAAGCAGACTCTGGCCTCGCGCGTTGCGGAATTGGAAAAAGACGAGCTTTTTAAGAAATATCAGGATAGGGTTGGCGAAATTGTAACTGGGGAGGTATATCAGGTTTGGAAAAAGGAAACTCTCCTGCTTGATGATGAAGGAAATGAGTTGGTATTGCCGAAAACAGAGCAGATACCTTCTGATTTTTTTAAAAAGGGGGATACAGTTAGAGCAGTGGTAAAGGGCGTTGATATGAAAAATAATACCCCTCTCGTGATCTTGTCAAGAAGTGATAACCTGTTTTTATCTAAGCTTCTTGAGCAGGAAGTACCAGAAATTTTTGATGGCCTTATAACCATCAAAAGGATAGCACGTGAACCTGGCGAGCGTGCAAAGGTAGCGGTTGAATCTTATGACGACAGAATTGACCCGGTTGGAGCTTGTGTTGGAATGAAAGGATCACGCATTCACGGCATTGTTCGTGAATTGAGAAATGAAAACATTGACATTATAAACTATACTAATAACACACAGCTTTTTATTACACGTTCACTAACTCCTTCAAAGATATCTTCTATGGAGATAGACGACGAGAAAAAGCATGCGTTTGTTTATCTAAAACCTGATCAGGTATCATTAGCTATAGGAAAAGGAGGCCTCAACATTAAATTGGCCAGTAAGATTACCGGATTTACTATTGATGTATTCCGGGATGTTCAGGATGAGGAGTATGATATTGATCTGGAAGAGTTTTCAGATGAGATAGATGACTGGATTATTGATACATTAAAAGGTATCGGTTGCGATACTGCAAAGAGTGTTCTTGAATTAAACCGCGAGGAACTTGTAAGAAGATCTGATTTGGAAGAAGAAACTATCAATGAGGTTTTACGCATTTTGAAATCTGAATTTGATGAGGCAGCTAAATAATGATCTGTTGGAAATTGAAGGCTGAAATTTAATAGCACTGCTTAGTTATCACAGATATTTTTCGATATGCAAAGTGATTATTTAATTCGATCTTTGCATAGTAAATCTTATAGGGAGAACAATAAAATAGATGGCCGAAGTAATAACATCGGAAGTTAGAATTCAGACAGTAGCGAAGGAGCTTAATGTCAGTTACACACATTTAATCGAACATCTTCAGAAAAAAGGTTTTCCGGTTGAAAATAAACCTACTATTAAAATAAGTAAGGATATGCATGATCTGCTGTTAAAAGATTTTCAGCAGGATCGTGCCGATAAATTGCAGGCTGATAAGATTAGTCTTGGCGCATCAAAGCTAATTGATAAGGAAAAAGATAAAGAAATTGTCTTCACTAAAAAGAAGCCTGAATCGGAAACTGAATTCCTTATTAAGAATTTACCTCCGGCAGAAAAGAAAGTACCTTCTAAAGAAAAAACAGATAAGGTAGATGAGCTGGAGAAAGAAAAGCACCAAAACTTTATAGAAGCTCCACGGGCAAAGGTGGCTCCACTTGAAGGTCCCAAGGTTGTAGGTAACATTGATCTTGATAAGCTTGACCCAAAAACAAGAACAGACCCTAAAATTTCATTTTCGGACATAATACAACCAGTTGCAAACAATGCTACTGTGGAACCGCATATGGTTGAAAGTCCTCCTGCTGAGCACTTCTCTGATGAACAGCAGCACACTCTTACACCTCCGGTTGAAGCACCAGTGCCTATAGAAGATGTTCCCATGGAAACTCCTTCTCCAGTTGAAGAACCAGTTGAAGAAAAACAGCAAAATATAATTAAACCTGTAGCAGCAGAGAATGGCAAGTCTGATCAACCTGAACCGCCTGTTCAAGAGGTTCAAAAAACAGAATATGAAAAACTTGATGGCCCAAAAGTTATAGGAAAAGTTGACCTGGGAACTATCAAAAGTAAACCGGTTGATTATTCTGATATAATAAAAGCTGGCAAGGATAGAAAACAACGTAAGCGAATTTATACCTCCGACCGAACTCCCACTCCCCGCACAGTCGCACCTCCGGATGGTAACAGGCCAGTAGATCGGCCTATGATTAACAGGGATGAAAGGCGGCCTCCTATTAGAAGAGATATTCTGAAACGCACCCCTGTCCGTGGTAATGAGACCCAGGAAGTATCTGCCAAAGAGATCCAGGAAAAAATCAGGGAAACGATGGCCCGCCTTGGCGGTACTACAAAAGGTAAAAGCGCTAAAGCAAAATATAGAAGGCTGAAAAGAGAGGAGGCTACAACAGGGGGAGATGCAGTTAATGAAGGAAAAAAGGTTGTTCACGTTACAGAATTTATTTCCGTTGCTGAGCTTGCCAGCTTGCTGGATGTGCCGGTTACAGAGGCAATCAAAACATGCCTTAATCTCGGAATCATGGTTTCAATAAATCAGCGGCTTGACGCTGAAATTATTGAGTTGGTAGCCCATGAATTTGGAAGTGATGTTCAATTTATAAGTTTAGAAGAACAAGATGAATTTGAGGAAGAAGAGGAAGATGCCCCTGAAGAACTGGAACCTCGCGCCCCAATAGTTACTATCATGGGGCATGTAGATCATGGGAAAACATCCTTGCTTGACTACATCCGCCAATCAAACGTAGTGGCGGGAGAAAAGGGCGGCATAACGCAGCACATAGGTGCTTACGAAGTAGAAATTAGTTCAGACAAAAAGATCACCTTTCTTGATACTCCCGGTCATGAGGCGTTTACTGCCATGCGTGCGCGTGGAGCCAAACTCACAGACATTGCCGTAATAGTAATATCAGCTGATGATAGCGTGATGCCACAAACTAAAGAGGCCATCAGTCATGCTCAGGCCGCGGGGGTTCCAATGATTTTCTCTTTTAATAAGATGGATAAGCCGGCGGCTAATGCCGAAAACATCAGGCAACAATTAGCAAGCATGAATATATTGGTAGAGGAGTGGGGTGGCAAATTCCAGTCGCAGGAAATCTCTGCTAAAAGTGGTATGGGTGTACCTCAATTGTTGGAAAAAATTCTTTTGGAGGCGGAACTGCTCGACCTTAAAGCAAATCCTGATAAACTTTCTATTGGAACTGTGATTGAAGCCACCCTTGATAAAGGGCGGGGTTATGTTGCAACATTGCTTGTACAGGAAGGAACACTTGACCAGGGAGACGTTATTGCCGCAGGAAGTCACTTTGCCCGTGTAAAAGCTATGTTTAATGAGCGTGGACAGCGTATACATACTGCAGGACCTTCTACACCGGTTCTTGTTCTGGGTTTAGATGGCGCTCCGCAGGCAGGAGAAAAATTCAAAGAATTTGAAGATGAACAGGAAGCCAAGCAAGTTGCCTATAAGCGACAACAGATCTTGCGTGAACAAGGCATCCGTACTAAGAAGCATATTACCTTAGATGAAATTGGCCGCCGCTTAGCCTTAGGTAAATTCAAAGAGCTGAATGTAATTGTGAAAGCTGATTTTGATGGATCAGTCGAAGCTTTGACCGATTCATTACAAAAATTATCCACTGCTGAAATAGTAGTAAACGTAGTGCATAAAGCCGTTGGGCAGATCACAGAATCAGATGTGCTGCTGGCCTCTGCCTCTGACGCTATTATTATTGGCTTCCAGGTAAGGCCTTCTATCAGCGCACGGAAAATTGCCGAAAAAGAAAACATTGAAATACGGCTTTACTCTATAATCTACGATGCAATAGACGAGCTGAAGAGTGCAATGGAAGGTATGCTGGAGCCTAAGATTGAAGAGAAGATTGTTGGCTACGCTGAAGTGCGCGAAGTATTTAAAGTGACTAAAGTAGGTACTGTTGCAGGCTGCTTCATGACTGAAGGTAAAATAAGTCGCAACACCAAAATACGGCTTATCCGCGAAGGTATTGTTACCTATTCAGGTGAGCTGTCATCACTTAAACGGTTCAAAGACGATGTAAAAGAGGTAACATCAGGTCAGGATTGTGGAATTGCGATAAAAAACTTCAATGATATTAAAGTAGGCGATTTTATTGAGGGGTATGAAGAAACAGAAGTAAAGAGAACACTCTGATTATGATTAAGTGAGATTACAAATACCTAAGTGCCGTGTTGCTGTTCAAAGGTTAGAAGACGTAGTATTTTCTTCCCCAAAGTTATAACTACTATACCAGCCTTAGCTCTCTCTTCAAGAACTCCCCCGTATAGCTTTTCGTATTGCGTACTACCTCCTCCGGCGTTCCCTCTGCCACAATGTAACCTCCGCCTTCACCACCTTCAGGACCAAGATCAATGATGTGGTCGGAAAGTTTAATAACATCAAGATTGTGTTCAATGATTAAGACCGTATTACCTTTATCAACAAGTTTGCTAAGCACCTCCATCAGCACACGGATGTCTTCGAAGTGAAGACCAGTAGTTGGTTCGTCAAGAATGTAAAAAGTCTGTCCTGTATCTTTCTTCGAGAGCTCTGTTGAGAGCTTCACACGTTGGGCTTCACCCCCGCTTAAGGTGGTGGCCTGCTGACCGAGCCTGATGTAGCCAAGTCCAACGTCCTGCATGGTTTTTATCTTGCGATAAATCTTCGGCATGTTTTCGAAAAATGTCACTGCATCATCAACGGTCATCTCCAGAACATCGCTGATAGATTTTCCGCGATAGCGCACCTCAAGCGTTTCGCGGTTGTAACGCTTGCCCATGCATTTTTCACATTCGACATAAACATCAGGCAGAAAATTCATCTCTATCAACCTCATGCCGCCACCCTGGCACTCCTCGCATCGTCCGCCTTTTACATTAAATGAAAAACGGCCGGTCTTATATCCACGTATCTTCGATTCCGGCAATTGGGCAAACAGATCGCGGATGTCTGTGAATACTGTAATATATGTTGCCGGGTTAGATCGTGGTGTTCTTCCAATAGGCGACTGATCAATTTCAATCACCTTATCGAGCAACTTTAGTCCCTCTACCGATCGATAAGCAAGCGGCTTTTTTCTGGAGTTATAAAAATATTGATTTAAGATAGGGTAAAGAGTCTCTGTAATCAGGGTTGATTTGCCGCTTCCGGAAACCCCCGTGATACAAATCAACTTGCCAAGCGGAAGAGTTGCAGAAATATCTTTTAGATTATTTCCTGATGCTCCGACTAAATGTAAAGATTTACCGTTTCCTTCGCGTCGTTTCACCGGCACTTGAATCTCCTTTCTTCCTGCCAGGTAATCTACAGTAATGGTAGTCTGTCCGTTAAATTCTGAGGGTACACCTTCTGAAACAATAAAACCGCCATGCTCCCCCGCGCCAGGCCCGAGGTCAATGATGTGATCTGCGGCAAGCATGATGTCTTTATCGTGCTCCACAACCAGCACACTGTTGCCAACCGCAGTAAGCTCACGCAAGGCTTTAATAAGTCTTTGATTATCGCGCTGATGAAGGCCGATACTTGGCTCGTCAAGGATGTAGGTGATTCCTACAAGCTGCGAACCGATCTGTGTAGCCAGACGAATGCGCTGTGACTCACCGCCGGAGAGCGAGCGCGAAGGCCGGTTCAATGCAAGATATTCAAGACCCACATCCATTAGAAAGCTTATGCGTGAGCGGATCTCTTTCACTACCTCTCGACCGATCTGCAACTGTCTGTCAGACAGATGATGCTCCAGATCATCAAACCATTGTTGGAGATCGGTGATGCTCATGTTTGATAGCTCCGCAATATTCTTTTCATGAATTCGAAAGAAAAGAGATTCTTGTTTTAGTCTCGAGCCCTTGCAGACAGGACATGGCACAGCGTCCATAAATTCTTCAGCCCAGCGGCGCAATCCATCCGATGCAGAGTCGCGGTAATAACGGTAGATCATATTCACCAGCCCTTCAAACTCGGTGGAATAGGATCCTGCGGCATCATCGAAGTTCAAGGAGACGTCCACCTTTTCCTCTTTTGATCCGTAAAGAATCATGTTCAACGCTTCCTTTGGTATCTTATTTATCGGAGTAGCAAGCGTGAATTTATTTTTAACGGCTATGGCACGCACCTGCTGATAGATGAAGTTATCACGCACCTCGCCAAGGGGTACAATTCCCCCTTCGTTAATGCTTTTTGAATCATCAGGGATGATCACACTCCTGTTAATCTCATACACAAATCCTAATCCTTTGCAGTGGGAGCATGCGCCATAAGGGGAGTTGAAAGAGAAAGTATTTGGTGAGGGCTCATCATATGAAATTCCGGATGTTGGATCCATTAAGGTTTTACTGAAGTTGAACGCTTTACTTTCATCATCAGCCATAATCACCATGATGATACCTTTCCCCATCTTCAGCGTAAGAGCAACAGATTTTTGAAGGCGATCAAATGATTTTTCCGATACATCAAGCCGGTCTATGACCGCCTCAAGGTCGTGAACCTTATAGCGGTCTACCTGCAACTTCTCTTTGAGATCCGTGATGACACCATCAATGCGCACCTTTAAATACCCCTGCTTTCGAATCTGTTCGAACAATTCACGGTAGTGACCTTTTCTGCCACGTACGAGGGGAGCACACAGTAGAATCTTTTCACCTTTAAAATTTTCTTTAATATGACTGATGATCTGCTCTTCGGTGTAGTGCACCATTTTTTCACCAGTCTCATAGGAATAAGCATCGGCAGCACGGGCAAAGAGCAGCCGCATAAAATCATAAATCTCAGTGATGGTGCCGACCGTAGAACGCGGGTTCTTGTTAACGGTCTTTTGTTCAATGGAAATAACCGGGCTCAATCCGGTAATCTGATCAACATCAGGTCGCTCAAGATCACCTAAGAATTGCCGTGCATATGAGGAAAAGCTTTCCATGTATCGGCGCTGCCCTTCGGCATAAATGGTATCGAAAGCAAGAGATGACTTTCCGCTGCCGCTGATGCCTGTGATGACAACAAGCTTGTTCCTTGGTATTCTTACATCAATATTTTTTAGGTTGTGCACGCGGGCGCCGAGCACTTCCAGGAATTCTATCTCTGGATTGCTGACTTGAGGGATGGCAGCTTTAGCTTTATTTTGAGATGGCGCTTCAGGCATAAAAAAGCGCGCAAAGATACAGCAAAAAGGCAGGGAAGTAAGATAAGTTCAGAGATACTCTGCACACATCGGATAGTAAGACTTATTTATCCTTTACATACCTTACAGAAAATCCATTTGCCCTGCGGTAGGTAGTTTTTACAACAGCATGGTTGCCTTTTTCGAAGTGAATTGCATAAGCTGTCTGGTCACCATCAGGTGTAGAAGTCCAGTAAAAGCCCCATTGATCTTTGAAGTTGAAAATATCAGTAGGGCTGATGTTGGCGCTTTTATTTCCTCCCAACAAGAGATTCAATCCCGAGGAACCACCTCTTAGAAGTTTGTCCGCTGCCACTTCGTCTCCTCCAAAATTGTTTATCACCTC
>JACCZZ010000159.1 GCA_013695715.1 Chitinophagales bacterium
ATGCACCTGCCATCACTGCGCCTGCAGAAGGAGCGGAATATTTGCTTGAGCAAGATGCGCATCAGCAGCTCATGCTCGCCTGCAATGCCGATAATGAGGTTACAGCCGTTAACTGGTATATCAATAATAAGTTTTATGCCTCAGCAAGCGCTCACGATAAGATATTCTTTGAGCCTGAAGCAGGTATTATAAAAATATCCTGTACTGATGATCAGGGGAGAAATAGCAATGTAATGATAGAGGTGAAATATCTGGAATAAGCAGTCAATCTTTTATTCCTAATTAGACAGGAATATCTTACGCAGGAGGCTCCATCACATAATTACAGTTCTTGCAGGTTCGCAATTCCTCATTAGAATAAAATTTATTCATCACCATTGGAAGATCGTTCACAATGTCTTTGACATTCAACTTTTCTTCGTGTAGTAAGTTGCCGCATTGTTCGCAATACCATTGAAAGCCATCTTCGGCATTGGGCCGGTATACTTCCATTACCAACCCTATGGTATTAGATCCTCTCCGCGGCGAGTGTGGAGTGTTTGGGGGCAAAAGAAAAATATCACCCTCATTGATGTTGATGTCTACGAATTTTCCATCTTCTACAATCTTTACCACCACATCACCCTCAAGCTGGTAATAAAATTCTTCAGTTTCATTATAATGATAATCTTTCCGCGAATTAGGTCCTCCGACAACCATCACTATAAAATCATCATTTCCAAGGTAAACCTGCTTGTTGCTTACCGGGGGTTTCAAAAGATGGCGATTTTCATCAATCCATTTCTTAAAATTGAAGGCGCGTTGAATCATAGGTTGAATGTTTTACAGATATTGTAGAATAAGGTGAAGTTAAAAAGCGAGAAGAATTAGGATTGAGTAAATTTAGAAATTAAAAACTATTCTTCTTCTGAACTAGATTCAACCTGTCTCTTAAATTCCTATAATTTATGAACCTACAGCTAACCGGAAAAAACGCTTTAGTATGTGGCAGCAGCAGGGGAATTGGGAAGGCGGCAGCTATTGCTTTGGCAGAGGCAGGCGCTAATATCACGCTTACTGCGCGCACGGAAGAAGCTCTTCTTGCAGCCATTGAAGAACTGGATATTTCGCAGGGTCAGCGTCATGATTTTATGCTCGCTGATTTTTCTAATCCCCAGGAACTGAAAGAACTAATCTATCACCAGTTGAAAGAGATCACCTATCAGGTGCTCGTTAATAATACGGGCGGCCCGGCTGCCGGCAATATCACAGATGCTACAGCAGATCAGTTCGAATCGGCTTTTCGCAATCATCTAATCTGCAACCACCTGCTTGCAACAGCACTTATTCCGGGCATGAAGAAAAGTGGTTATGGGAGAATCATCAACATCATCTCAACTTCAGTTAAAGTTCCGTTAAAGGGGTTGGGTGTGTCGAATACCATTCGCGGGGCAGTAGCAAACTGGTCGAAAACCCTTGCGAATGAGCTGGCGATATTTGGAATAACAGTAAACAATGTATTACCCGGCGCTACAAATACTGACCGACTGCAGGAGATTATACGTGGCAATGCCTTAAAAAAAGGATTGAGCGTTGAGGAAATTGAAAGCAGCATGCTGGCTGACATTCCAATGCAACGTTTTGCCGACGCTTCCGAAGTGGCGGCTGCTGTCGCATTTCTTGCATCTCCTGCGGCGAGCTATATAACAGGTATTAATGTACCCGTAGATGGTGGCAGAACAGGATCGTTATAAATCATTCATAATTTGATAATCCAACGGCCGCTTTAATATCCTTTCTAATTTTTTTAATAATATCATCTTCATGCATGAATTCATTACACACTTTAGCTACGATCTGAGGAATTTCTTCCAATGAAAGGGTCTCTCGACCGGCAAGAGATGAAATATAGGCTTCTGCATCTTCTTCAGAAAATTCATGAGTTGCCTCAACTGCTTCCCAAAGGGCATTAAAGCGTAAGCCATCATCCTTCAGATTACCAAGCTCATTCACCATCCAGCTCAATGCGTAAAATTCAGGTGCACGTATATAAAGAGGTATAATCCCCTGCTTTGGCACCGGCAAACTGTTGTAAGGGGAGTTTAACACTTCGGCTGTTAAATATTTCTTCAGATCATTTTCCTCCTCTTCAGAATTCTTTAGCTGTATAAGCCCATCTAATGCCTGTGCATAAATGCTGAACCAGCGCAACTGCCTCCTGAATTCATGAACCCCCTCTTCAATATTATTAAAATCAAATCTGTTTTCTTCATAATCATCTTTAAGGTCATCGAGCTCATCATCGAGAAAGACTGCAATGGCACGGCGATCATCGGCAGCATTCATCCATGCTGCCGATGATAGATCGGAAAGTATATTTCGCACCATTTCATAATCGTTGTTGATCCAATTTTTCGCCTCAAGTAACTTGCGAAAATTCTCCAATTCAGTTTCCCGGTGGGAATTAAAATAATCATTTAGCTCAGGCGGAAAGTTTTTTTGTTGTGAGAACTCTTTCACCCATCCATCGTAAAAATCTATTTTACCTAATTGGTCTTCTACCATTTTGAACTCATTGCGCAGTAAATCAAACATTTTCCTATCGTGAATCTTTCTATAGATACGTGAAAGCGCTTCGAGATAAAAAAAATTTTGGCGAACAACGGGATCAAAAAGAAAAGATGCCGGATCTTCCTTCTGAGCGGAATTAGAAAGACTGTAATAAAGTTTTGAGAGCTGAACGATGAAACGGCTATAGCCGGCTGGAAGATTCTCGTTAGTGATTTCTTGTATTAATTTTTCTGTTGAGCCACTTACCATTATCTGTCAACATTATTCTCTTCAATGTGCTTGCGAACAAAAGAACACCAGGAACATTCATCCTTGCCGCAACCTTCAGTAAATTCATGGTTCATAATTTTTTGATAAGAGGATTTGATAAGCTCAGTTACAAATGCTGTTTCATCGCGGCTCACGGGGATCTTTGCTTTTAGAAATTGATTTGTTTTTTCATTTTTTTCAATGAAGTCAATTTCTCCACTTAACATTTTCCAATTTTTTATCTTCTGATTGTCGAGCAGAATTTTATAAAACACAATCTGACGCCAGTAATCTCCGCCATACAAATCTGTTTCATCTGTAGTAAATACCTGCACAGCTTCCATAAGATGTGAAGTATTGCCATTTCCGTTTTTATGCTGATTAAAATTAAATTTTAATGAGGACGATTGTAA
>JACCZZ010000364.1 GCA_013695715.1 Chitinophagales bacterium
CTTTTTATACCAGCATCAACGTTTGATCTTTTCATTCTATGTCGCGTATCACCCGCATCATTTTAATCTCCATTGCTTCTGTTTTTATCTTCTTTATCATAAAAAAAATTATTGCTCCTGAAGAGGCTGTTTCAAACGTACCACAGAAAAAAGGAGGGGGTCCTGTTTTAGCTGAATATAAAATCATTACCGACACCTCTCTTACCTATAAATTACAAACAACCGGCAGCATTCGTGCTAACGAGCAAGTTGACATTGTGAGCGAGCTTCCTGGTAAGATAACGGGCATCTATTTTAAAGAGGGCAGCAGCGTAAGAAAAGGCTCCCTGTTGTTTAAGCTGGATGATGCTGCCCTGCAAGCACAAAAAAATAAATTAGAGGTGTCTGCAACGCTTCCCTTAGAAAATGAGAGACGGATGAAAGTATTATTAGAGAAAGGAGGAACGAGCCAGCAGGAATATGACGAATCCCTGAACAACCTTCAAACCATACAAGCCGATTTAAACTTAATAAAAGTACAGCTTAGCAAAACTGAGATCCGTGCACCTTTTTCAGGAAGGGTGGGGCTGCGTAATGTAAGCGAAGGAGCCTACGTTTCAGCCAATACCGTCCTCACCTCTCTTCAGGATATTAGTAAAATGAAGATTGATTTTTCATTGCCCGAAAAATATGCAGCGATAATAAAGACAGGTCAGAATATATTATTCACTGTTGAGAATGATACTCAGCAGTTCTCAGCAACCATTTCTGCAACTGAACCTGCAGTGAATGTTTCAACACGTGCCTTGATTGTCAGAGCAATTTCAGGAAATGGTGAGGGCAAGTTGATTCCTGGAACGTCAACTCAAATTTCTATCGCTTTAAATGAATCTAATGCAACAATAATAGTTCCTACAAGTGCCTTAATACCTCAGTCAACCGGTTTCAGTGCTTATATAATTAAAAATGGAAAAGCCGTACCGCGTGTAATAAAAACCGGCTATCGCGATGAAAACAATGTTCAGGTGCTCGATGGTCTTCTTAGTGGTGACACGCTCATAACAACCAATATTTTAATGTTACGTCCTGAGGTTGCAGTAAAGCCGGTAGCTGGAAATAAAACATCAGGGAATAAAGTCTCCTCAGCATCATTAACGGAAAATAAAACTTATTAAAATATTATTAGGGAGAGGAGTTTGACATTACAATAAAGTTTACATAAAAATGAGCAGTCTTAGTTCCACCTCCATAGATCGTCCTGTACTCAGCATAGTGATGTCGCTGCTGCTTGTGCTGCTTGGAGTTGTTGGTTTTAATTTTTTAGGCATTCGCGAATATCCTGCTGTAGATCCTCCTACAGTGACAGTTACGACTTCATACACAGGAGCAAATGCTGATATTATAGAATCGCAAATCACTGAACCCCTTGAAGAAGCGCTCAACGGTATTGAAGGCATTCGTACGATCTCATCCACTTCAAGAGAACAGTCGAGTGTAATTAATGTTGAGTTCAACCTTGATGCGGATTTAGAGGCGGCATCTAATGATGTCCGTGACAGGGTGTCCAGGGCTATCAGGCTTCTACCGAGGGATGTAGATCCGCCTGTGGTAGAGAAATCGGATGCTAACTCTGAGCCGATAATATTTATGACACTGCGCAGCGACAGCCGCGACATTATGCAGGTTAATGACCTTGCCACCAATGTCATCAAAGAACGGATACAGACCATTGAGGGGGTGAGCAGTGTTCGCATTTTCGGAGAGAAGAAATATTCAATGCGGCTCTGGCTCGATCCTGCTAAGATGACCGCTTATGGAATTACACCTGTTGATGTACAGAATGCTGTTGACAGAGAAAATGTAGAGTTGCCTTCCGGAAGAATAGAAGGAAATGAAACGGAGCTTTCAATCAGAACCATAGGAAGACTTACTACACCAGAAGAGTTTAACAACCTGATCGTAAAGGAAGCAGATGGTACAATCATTTACCTGAAAAATGTTGGCAGCGCAATGCTTGGGCCAGAGAATGAGCGCAATGCCGTTAAGCGCAATCTTGTCCCGATGATTGGCATTGCCATTACTCCCCAACCGGGTGCAAATGCGGTTGCTATTGCTGATGAGTTTTACAAACGTCTGGCTCAGCTTAACAATGAAATTCCGCAGGATTATAAGCTTGAGATTGGCTATGACTTTACCACATTTATCCGCAATACCATTCATGAGGTGCAGGACACCTTACTGGTGGCGTTCCTGCTTGTTATCCTTATCATCTTCCTTTTTCTTCGCGACTGGCGCTCAACAATTATCCCGGTAGTTGCAATTCCAATCTCTATCATTGCCGCCTTCTTTATCATGTATGTTGCGGGCTTCTCGATTAATGTATTAACCCTTGTTGCAATCATCTTATCTATCGGATTGGTTTGTGACGATGCGATTGTAGTGCTTGAAAACATATACTCGAAAGTAGAGCAGGGTCAAAGTCCATTGAAGGCAGCAAGAGAGGGTTCTAAAGAAATCTTTTTCGCAGTCGTCTCCACCACACTTACACTGGCTGCTGTATTTTTTCCCATTATGTTTCTTACTGGCTTAACAGGAAGATTATTTCGTGAATTCGGAATTGTGGTTGCAGGCTCTGTATTGATTTCAGCTTTTGTCGCTCTTACATTATCCCCTATGATGAGCTCACGATTGCTCCGGCATCAGGACAGGCAGAACTGGTTTTATCGCAAAACAGAACCCTTCTTTGAATGGATGATCAACGGTTACCGAAGCTCATTGCATGCTTTTATGAAGCTTAGATGGATGGTATTTCCAATCCTCATTATCATCATTGTGATCATAGCATTGCTGGTAAGATCTGTTCCCTCAGAATTGGCGCCCTATGAAGATCGTTCGAGCATTCGTATTTCAGTAATTGGGCCCGAAGGGTCGTCTTACGAGTTCACAGAGAAATATATGGACGAGGTATCTAAATATGTGAGCGACTCAATACCTGAAGCTGGTACCTCACTCAGTATTATAGCCCCCAGCTTTGGTGCCATTGGGGCCGTTAACACAGGCACGCAAAGCATTTACCTGACAACTCCGGCCGAGCGTGAACGTTCCGTCACTGATATTGTAGCCAAACTTTCACGCGATCTTAAAAATGTAACTGGAGTGCGTACCTTTCCAAGTATGCCTCCAACCATAGGCAGCAGGTTTGGCGGACAACCTTTGCAATATGTAATCCAGGCGCCTGATTTAAAATCTCTGCTCGAGGTGCTTCCAAAATTTTTAGAAGAAGCAAATAAAAACCCAAAACTTCAATTTGTTGACGCAGATCTAAAAGTAAATAAACCAGAATTAAACCTTACCATAAATCGAGAAAAGGCATCGGAGCTTGGTGTTTCCATTTCAGATGTAGCGAGAACCTTACAGCTTGCCTTGAGTGGGCAGCGGATGGGTTATTTTATTAAGGAAGGGAAACAATATCAGGTTATAGGCCAGCTTGAACGCACTGACCGCAACAACCCCGATGACCTTAAAAACATTTATGTGCGGGGTTCCAGCGGAGCAATGATTTCGCTTGATAACCTCATCACGGTAACAAACAACACGAGTCCTGCAGCCATCTATCGCTTTAACCGATATGTTTCTGCAACTATATCCTCCGGTTTGCCTCCGGGCTCATCATTAGGTGATGGCATTGATGCAATGGATGAGATTGCTAAAGAAGTTTTGCCCGATGCTTTCACTACTGCATTAAAGGGTCAGGCCCGCGATTTTCAAGACAGCTCTTCCAGTCTGCTCTTTGCATTCCTGCTTGCTCTCATTATTATTTATTTAGTGCTTGCTGCCCAGTTTGAAAGTTTTCGCGACCCGATGATCATTTTGCTTACCGTACCTGCCGCCTTAGCGGGAGCACTGCTGAGCCTCTGGTATTTTGATCAGACTCAGAATATATTCAGTCAGATCGGCATGATCATGCTCATAGGGCTCATTACAAAAAACGGAATCCTGATAGTAGAATTTGCAAACCAAAGAAAAGAGCATGGGTTGAAAAAGATAGACGCGGTGAAGGATGCTGCTGTCAGACGTTTCAGACCTATCATGATGACTACTTCCGCAACTATATTGGGTATTCTTCCGATAGCACTCTCATTGGGGACATCGGCAGAAAGCCGTCAATCACTGGGTATTGCCGTTGTTGGCGGGTTGATCTTCTCTACTTTTCTTACCCTGTATATTGTGCCAGCCATGTATTCCTATCTCTC
>JACCZZ010000211.1 GCA_013695715.1 Chitinophagales bacterium
CACCAATGAACTATCAGTCTTCCCTAACCCAGCATCTGATCATCTTATTCTTGAATTCAAAACTCCTATGAGTGAACCCTTTCAGGTTATGTTGACAGATGCTGTAGGTAAATTGGTGCTGGTAAAAAATTATAATTTCACTGACGGTCAATCTCAATTGTTGATAGATGTAAGCTATCTTCCAGCAGGCTTTTATTCACTAAAGGCGAAAAGTGAATCAATGCTGAACATTATTAAGGTGGTAGTGCAAAAATAATTTAAATTTATAATGTATTAAATTTCAAATGATATAACTTGTTTTTGCAGATAAGAATTTATCCGTTTTTGTATTAATTAATTTGTGATATAACTACTAAACATCATCCTATGCTTTTCTATCAGTTACTTTTACCAGGATTTATCTTTTTTGTAAGACAATTGTGGTGCTCCTCGATTCTCAAACGGGTATCCTGCACCGTTATTTTTATAATATTAGCTTTATCTGTTACGTACAGCACCACTGTTACGGGTCTTACAGCTTCGTTTAAGTTCGGCCAGGTGTTTCTTACCTGGAATAAGAATACCTCCGGCTCAGCGTTTTTTCTTGTATACCGCTCCACTTCCCCAATTACAAGTGGCACTCAGCTTAGCAGTTGTGAATACCTCGGTTATGTAAATGATTCCTCTTCAGTAGATCATAATATTTCAAAAGCCGATAAAATCCTTCGATATATTGTGATTGATTCGGCAGGTGTGCCGCTGCAATCTTCAAAGGGGTTATTTGTAGCCACTACAGAAGATAATGGTACCTACTACTATGCAGTCACTGTGTCAATTAGTAATGTAGAAGATAAGACCATCATTGCAGGAAGCAACTCTTTACAAACTGCCATTATTGAAACTGTTCATGCACCACGTGCTGTATTCCGTGAGATTAGGATCATTAATGGAAAAAGCATTGAGATATACACCTGGTTTCAAAGCATGAAAGTGCCCCATGGCCCTCTGATGAACAAAATAGGATTTCTTGCTTACGGCATTTCTGTTAACAGGAACAATGCTACGTTACTAAAGCCATTGCGTTACAGATTTCATCCGGGAGGACAGACATTTTTATCGAACATTGACAATACGAACTCTGATGAGGTGCTTATAAACGTTGAAGACTATTTACCTCATGATAAGGACGCTGGTTGGTGGGGCACGAATGGAAATTACAATTTCTATAAGCCCCCGCTCGATTCAGATATTCCCCCTGCTACCGGTATAAACTACAACTTCAGTGACGACCGTCTTTTGAAGACACTTAATTGGATATTATCAAAATTTCCAGTAGATAGCAATCGTGTTTATATTGATGGATCTTCTTTTGGTGCTGTGGGTGCCTTCTTCTTTCCATTGCATCATCCTGAAAAAATTGCCGCTGCAAAAGTTTCGGTAGGCATTTTTAATCTGGGATTTCTCAATGATTATAATCCAAAATGCACCTTCAATCCAGGAGAGAAGAATCGAGTTGATGGAGACCTCCGGTTAGGAACTGTTGCTTCTAACCTGCCTACCAACGTTGGTTTTCCAACTTATAGCGTGCTGAATGGCAGTTGGTGGTTTCATCAGTTTAATACAACTGACTTCCCTGTTTTCTATACCATCAGCGGCAAACAGGATGAATTAATGGGTTGGACAGAAAAAGTTGCCTTCTACGACTCTGTGAATGCAAATCGCATCGGAGGTTATTTCTTCTGGGATAATCGCGATCATGGCGGAACCATTGGTAAAACCTGGGACGATAGCAATTTCAGTCTGTATCGTTACAGAAAAAATCGCTCGTTTCCCGCATTCTCATATTGCAGCGTCAATGAAAATCCCGGCAATGGAAATGGAACTGATGGTGCACTTTTCGGCTCCATTAACGGATGTCTTGACTGGAATGATAATTCTATAATTGATGAATCTTCTCAATGGAACATCAAGATATTTACCCGCAATCTGAAGAAATACACCGGCGAAATAATTTTAGCACCTGATTCATGCAGTGCAGATGTAACACCGCGTCGTCTTCAGCAATTTCAACCACAGGCAGGAAACACGCTTTCATGGAAACTTTATCATAAAAACCAGTTGGTACAATCAGGAACGATTCCTTATTCAGAAGGGCTGATTGTTATTCCTCAGGTAAAAATCTATAAAGACAC
>JACCZZ010000212.1 GCA_013695715.1 Chitinophagales bacterium
TGTTAGCAGCTATCGCGAAAGGAGCAATGCAGATTCAACTGATCTTTAATGAATCGTTGGACAGTGTTGCCGCAACCGATGTCTCGCATTATGTAATAGAACCATCATTGAACATAGTTTCTGCTGCTATATCAGACTCTGATTTAACAATTGTAGAACTAACTATCAGCACCGCCATAGATTCAAATGTGGTCTATACGATAATAGCTACAGGAATTAGTGATTGTTCCGGCAATGTTGCAACAACAAGCGACAGCATTCAATTTGCGCTGCCCTCTCCTGCGATATCAGGAGAAATCCTTCTTAATGAGATTCTCTTCAATCCGAAATTTGATGGATATGATTATGTAGAAATATACAACAACAGCGACAAGGTTTTTGATCTTAAAGATTGGCAGCTTGCGAATGCCGACGAATACGATTCATTAACATCTCTAAATACGATTATTGAAGATCAATATCTTTTTTTCCCTGAACAATATCTCGTATTAACAGAAAACGCCACAGCAATAAAGCAGCAATATTATGCGGCCAATCCTGATTGGTTTATCGAGATGAATCTTCCTTCATTAAATGATGACGAGGGAACCATTATTATTCTAAACACTGCAGGAGAACGTATCGATCAATTGCACTATTCTGAGAGTTGGCAGTTTCCGTTAATTGATGAGCCAGATGGTGTGGCGCTGGAACGTATCAGCTTTGATGCACCCACACAGGATGCATTGAACTGGCATTCCGCGGCTTCAACAGTTGGATATGGAACGCCCTCCTATGAAAATTCGCAGCATGTTGAGCCACTGGCACAAAATGAAATTTCAATTGAACCGAAGGTGTTTTCACCCGATCAAGATGGATATAATGATGTGGTTGCAATAAATTATCAATTCAGCCAGCCAGGGTTTATAGGTAATGTAAAAATATTTAACTCCAGAGGTACCCAGATCAGGGATCTCGTTCACAATGCTCTTTTACCCTCTTCCGGCACCTTTATATGGGATGGCATTACTGATGCTAATGATAGAGCTCCCATAGGCATATACATTATTTTAACTGAGATATTCGATCTGTCAGGATCAGTGAAGCATTATAAACATGTATGTGTAGTTGGTGAAAAGAAACGGTAAATGTCTGTAGCGGGTAATTCTTAAAACTTTTTATCGGTTTAAACGTAATGTATTCAGCACCACCATAAATCTTCTCTCTTGCCCCACACGTTACTACTTGTAGATGATGATGTCACCTTTACTACTGTTATTAAATCCTCCCTTGAAAAGGAGGGATATCAGGTATATTCAGCCCACCACGCGAAGGAAGCAATGAGATATCTTGACAAGCACCATCGGGAAATTGAGGTGATGCTGCTTGACTGGAGCATGCCCGATGTTTCAGGCATTGAATTGCTCCGGCAGGTTAAGCAGGATAAAACCTACGAAAACATACCGGTGATCATCCAAACCGTGCTGGGAAACCCTGAATACATTCAGCAGGGCTTAGAAGCAGGTGCATTTTTCTATCTTGTAAAGCCTGTAAATAAAACCCTTCTTATTTCTACCATCCGTGCTGCAATCGTAGATCTTAAACGGAGGCGTGACCTGCTATCAAAATTGAGGGAGAGTGAACGAGCGTTGCGGTTTATGGTTGAAGGTGTTTTTCATTTCCAGACCGTTCAGCAAGGTGACAATCTCGCGGTTCGCATCGCCAATGAATGTCCAAATCCTCAGGAAGCCGTTTATATCTCCGAGCTGTTTGCAAATGCGGTTGAACATGGCAATGTAAACCTTAGCTATGAAGAAAAATCAGAGCTGATTTCAAAAAACGGCTTACAGGCTGAAGTGCGACGAAGGCTTTCGCTTCCTGAGTATAGAAATAAATATGTAAAAGTCACCTTCAAAAAAAAGCCGGATCTCATCTCTATCCTCGTTGAGGACATGGGAAACGGCTTCAACTTCAGTAAATATCTTCAGTTTGACGATGGCCGCGTTTTCGATAATCATGGCAGAGGCATTGCAATACTGAATGCTTTGTTTTCTATTAAATATCTTGGAAAAGGCAACAAAGTGTTGGTTGAAATTCCACTAAAAGTGTCTTATAGACAAAACTAAAGAGCCTGTTGTTATACCCGCCCTTCATTTTATGAGAAACCTTATCTGGGTTGCTGTATAACCTTCAAGAAGACCGTCCATTCAATTTGATTATAATCATGAAGCAATGGTGTGCATTGCTAAGCGGTCGGGGAGAACACCAACAATTGACTTGCTTTGCAAGCGCTGAAGCATATACTTTTACAAACTATTTCATACTTTACTTTGTTAGACTTGCTTCTATTAAACATTTCGTAATACATATTTATGAAGATTGGAATTGTCTGTTATCCTACCTATGGCGGAAGCGGAGTTGTTGCCACTGAATTAGGAAAGGCCCTGGCTCAGAAAGGACACAAGGTCCACTTCATCTCTTATCGGGCACCTGCACGGCTTGATGGTTTTGTTGAAAATGTATATTATCATGAAGTCTCGTTTGCAGACTATCCGTTGTTTGAACGTGCGCCTTATGAGACTGCATTATCGAGTAAGATTGTAGATGTTGCGAAGTTTGAGCAACTTGATCTGCTTCATGTGCATTATGCTATTCCGCATGCAGCAACCGCTTACATGGCAAAGCAAATATTAAAAACGCAGGGAATTGATCTGCCCTACATCACCACGTTGCATGGAACCGACATTACCCTCGTTGGTAAAGATCCAACTTATGCGCCAGTCGTCACTTTTTCAATTAATCAGTCAGATGGAGTAACAGCGGTATCAGAAGATTTGAAAGAGCAGACATACCTGAATTTTAAAATCTGTCCTAATATTGAAGTCATTCCAAATTTTGTAGACCTCAGGCGTTTTCGAAAAGCGAAAAAAGAACATTTTAAAAAAGCAATTGCTCCTAACGGGGAAAGAATCCTGATACATACTTCAAACTTCAGAAAGGTTAAAAGGACTCATGATGTAGTGCTGATCTTTCAAAAGGTACATGAACAGATTCCCTCAAAGTTGTTGTTGGTAGGTGATGGGCCCGAACGTCAAAATCTTGAGATCCTGTCTCGTGATTTGAATATTGCTGAAGATATTCGCTTCCTTGGCAAGCAGGATCCTGTGGAAGAG
>JACCZZ010000264.1 GCA_013695715.1 Chitinophagales bacterium
CTGCATTGTCAGTACCAGAAATAAATTCGCCATTGCATAAAGCCATTTTTGTATTCTCGGTTGTAATAGAAAAATGATAAGTGCTTCGCTCAACGAAGTTGTCGAAACATGGAAACCACACTCTTCCATACACATGCGGATCAGCGGCAAACCCAACTCCGAGGTTGTAGGCATAATCACCTGAAAAATAAAATCCGCCCCAGCCGGATGCATCAATCACCGGGTTGCCATGATAGTACACTGTTATCTTGGTGGAATCTGCTGTGTTAAGAGTTTGACTTAAAGTAATTGTCAGCAACTCATTAACATGTGTGAATGAAAGCTGCTGACCATCCTGAACAACAGAATCAACCGTTAGCGCAAGGAGATCGAGCAGTATTTCAGAAACATTATCAAGCTTCGATTGAAAGCTTACCGTGCAATAACCTGAAATGGTTTGATTGGTGAAATCAGTGATGTTGAGATGGATGTCGTAATCGGTAATATCAATGGTATCACTGCGGGAATTTTCTGCGCGAATATCGCCCTCGGATGATGCTTCACTGATATAGTCATTCGCACGATGATTAAGGTAGTTGTTAGAAGGTTGCTGCGCATCCGCATATAAAGGACAAATAATAAAGAGAAGGTAATTTATTTGGGTAGAGAAGCGCATCATGTTAAGGTTTAACTGCAATTTAATATTGTTCCTTGTCATTCGGAAAATCGATGGTTTTAACATCGGTAATATAATTTGCTACAGCTTCCTTTATTTCGTCATACAGCTTCATGTATCTTCTGAGAAAGCGGGGTTTGAAATCTTTATTAATTCCAAGCATGTCGTGTATCACCAGCACCTGGCCATCTACCTGGCTTCCGGCACCAATACCTATCATTGGAATCTTTAATGATGCAGATACTTCACCGGCAAGCTTTGCAGGAATCTTTTCAAGCACAATGGAGAAGCAGCCAGACTGCTGAAGAAACAGAGCATCAGCCTTTAGCTTTTCTGCTTCTTCCTGTTCAGTAGCTCTAACTACATAGGTTCCGAATTTATAGATGGACTGCGGAGTTAATCCCAAGTGGCCCATCACCGGAACTCCTGCTGAAACAATGCGTTCAACAGAATCTTTTACCTCACTTCCTCCCTCAAGCTTAACCGCATGTGCGCCTGATTCTTTCATTATTCTGATGGCAGAATTCAAAGCCTCTTTTGAGTTTCCCTGGTAAGAACCAAAAGGCAGGTCAACAACCACAAGCGCACGACTAACACCGCGAACTACTGATGAAGCATGATAGATCATTTGATCGAGAGTAATGGGCAGCGTAGTCTCATGACCCGCCATCACGTTAGACGCAGAATCGCCTACGAGGATTACATCAATACCTGCGTCGTCTACGATTCTTGCAAGAGAATAATCGTAGGCAGTAAGCATGGAAATCTTCACGTGTTCTTCCTTCATCTCACGCAACGTATGCGTGGTGATCTTTTTTGCATTTTTAAAATCTGTCATGTGAAGCCGAAGGTAAAATCTATTTTTATTTGTTTTAACTTATTCGATTTCTCAAAAAAGAACAATGAGAAGTTATTTATACTTTTGCCCATATGCAAAAATTTTTTCTTGCGGCTGCACTTTTTTCTTTGCTTTTTAATTCCTGTAAAACTGATTTTGATATTACTTCTGACTGGGAAGATATCTCTGTTATATATGGATTGCTTGACCCCACTGATACTGCACAATACATCAAAATAAATAAAGCTTTTCTCGATAAGAACACCAGTGCACTTGTTATTGCTAAAATCCCTGATTCGCTATATTATCAAAATCTTAATGTACAGTTGCAGCAATACCTCAATGGTGTTTTTGTAAAAACTATCGAGATGAATCAGGTTGACGGCAATCTTGAGGGTTTCATTAAAGACACAGGCATCTTCGCGAATCAGCCAAACTATTTATATAAAACAAAAGAAATTTTAGATCAGAACAGCTCTTACAAATTGTTGCTTACCCAGGCAGAAGATGGAAAAGAGGTGAGTGCTTCTACGGAAATCATCAATGACTTTGCAGTTGTACGGCCTACTACTTTTACTAAGGTGAATTTTTTCCCCGGAGGGGTATATAAAACCCAGTGGAACTCAGCAAAAGATGGAAAGATTTACGCGCTGACGATTCGCTTTTTTTATAAAGAAGTGAGTTTTGCAGATACAACCCTTTCGCAGGAAAAGTACCTTGACTGGCCGATCTTCTCGAGCCTTCCTTCTATTTCTACTATTGGTGGACAATCCATGGAGACCGATATAGATGGAGATGCCTTTTATACTTATGTAAATTCACATTTATCAGAAGATCCTTCCGTTTTCCGCATCTCTGAATACTTCAATTTCATGTTTTCAGTAGGTGGTGAAGAAATGGATCTATACAATCAGGTAACACTCGCTCAGCAAGGACTAACCTCAGGATCTGCGCAACCCGAATATACAAATGTCGAAAATGGATTAGGTCTTTTTTCTTCCAGGTTTCACAAGACGATATTTAATGTTCCTATTGATGTGCATACCATAGATTCTCTTGCCTGCGGCCAGGTGACAACCCACCTTCGGTTTATAAACTCAGTGGGAGACCTTTGCTTCTAACCCTGAATTATATTTCAATTTACCACTAAAGATATCTCTCGTATGTGCTTATAATACAAGCCCAACAACTTTCATGTCTTTTTGTCACCGTAAAAACAGAACTTAACTACAACACAAGTTTTTATGTCATTAATTATTGCAAAAAGACTGTACGTATCCCATGGCATAACTATTGACAAACGAGGCTATTCAACATAAAAAAGATATACAAATGGGAAAAATAATAGGAATTGATCTGGGCACCACCAACTCTTGTGTGGCAGTTATGGAAGGTGCTGACCCCGTTGTGATAGCAAACGATGAGGGTGCACGCACTACTCCTTCGGTTGTTGCTTTTCTGCAAAACGGGGAGCGGAAGGTTGGAGCACCGGCAAAGCGTCAAGCAATCACCAATCCAAAGAACACCGTTGCTTCGATAAAGAGGTTCATGGGAAGAAGACACAATGAAGTAGGAGCGGAATTAAGATACGTGGCATATGACGTGGTAAAAGGAGACAATGATACTGTTCGGGTAAAGATCAATGATCGTAATTATACGCCTCAGGAAATCTCAGCCATGATACTTCAGAAGATGAAAAAGACGGCAGAAGATTATCTGGGCCAACCTGTTACTGAAGCCGTGATCACTGTTCCTGCATATTTTAATGACTCGCAGCGTCAAGCAACAAAAGAGGCTGGTGAGATAGCCGGTTTAAAAGTATTGCGCATTATTAACGAGCCTACTGCAGCAGCCCTTGCTTATGGCCTCGATAAAAAACATAAAGATGAAAAAATAGCTGTTTATGATCTTGGCGGCGGAACGTTTGATATATCAATTCTGGAACTTGGGGATGGCGTCTTTGAAGTAAAATCTACCAATGGAGATACACACCTTGGTGGTGATGATTTTGACCAGATAATAATTGGATGGCTGGCCGATGAATTTAAAAAGGATGAGCCAA